>JANPGQ010000329.1:0-6344 GCA_031423975.1 Cytophagales bacterium
ATTCAAGATTTAGTTCCAGATTTGGTAGATTCAATTGTGGAAACTACCGAAGATGTTAGAGCAATTGTGATAGGTAAAAGACGAAAGAAACAGGAGAAGATTGATTAAATGAAATTACGATTTATGATTTCGAATTTTCGATTAGGAAGTATATACTTATTGACGCAACTAAAATTTGACATAATTGCTAATTTTCAAGTTTCTGATTTTCACTCCGTTATCAATAGCGAGGGATTTAAATCCCTCGCTATTGATAACGGAAACCTCATTTGCGTCAATAAGTACATCGTTTCGTTTCGAATATGCTAATTCGCTGATAATCAAAGCTATACTAACGATTATTGACGTAATGTTATAAAAAAGGCGTTCCATTTTGAATAAAAATGGAACGTTTTCTTGTATAAATCAAATTTCTTTAAATCTCAAATTATTTCTTAATTCCGAATGAAATTGGCAAAATATGATAGGCACTTACGGCATCACCTCTATCAGAAGCAGGAATCCACGCTGGCATCATTTTGATTACTCTTATTGCCTCGGCATTACAATCATCGTGTGGACCTTTTACCAAATGCACTTTTTCTAATTTACCGTCTTTTCTTACTACAAATCTTACAAAAACTCGTCCTTTTATATCTTCTGGTTTTACGGTTTCAGGGAGTTTTAGATTTTGAGCAAAAAAGAGTTTCATGGCTTCAACACCTCCCGCAAAACTGGGTGGAACAGTTGGGCTAACATAGATAGAATCATTTTCGATGTCATCAAGATTATTTACTTGAATGCCACCAATATTATACATTTTCTTTTCTTCATCAGAAAGAACTGCTTGTTTAAAATCAGTTTTCGCTTTACCAGTTGCTCGTCCACCAATGGTTAGCGAAGGGGCTTCGTAATTGGTTGTGGGTGCTGAAGCTCTGGATTCTTCAACTTTTACGGCAATTTCTTTTTCCTTATTGGAAACTTCTTTATTTCTCGAAGGGACACTCTTGGAAGAAGTAGTGGTAGAAACGTTCTTTAAACCCAATGCCGCTTTTGCTTTGGCAATACTGGCTTCAAGTTCGTCTAATTCTTTTTCATCAAAATCATCATCTTCTTGCGTAGATGCAGATTTTTCTGAAATAGACTTAGTAGCTCCCGTAATTGGAAGTGCTTGATTTTCAGATGATTTTTTGGAAGACACAACGGTTGCACTGTCAGTTTTGCTACTTGCTCCAATGGTTTTTTGGGCAGGCTGGGCAAAAGAGAGTACGCCAAAGACGGATAGCAGAATGCTAAGAATTAATAACTTTTTCATGGGTTGTAAGGATATTTTAAGAAAATAGCCAATTTAATAAACACAAATCCTATGCCAAGACAAGCTAAGTATCGACGAATATTTTAATTTAAACTAAATGAATTCTGCCACCGCCAAAGTATAAGAAAGGACAGCAAAGATAACACGCTCAGTATGAGTCAAAAGCGAATGGCGGTAGGCTTGTGATATGTAAATCAAATTTATTAAAAAATTGTAAAAAACAACAGGTTTTTATAGATTTTGTTTAGAATACTTTGCAGAAAAAATATTAAAGAAAAGCGAAAATTTATACTAATGCTATTTTCTTCGTTTATTCATTCTTTCACTCTTTCCTTTCAATCAGTATTTTAAGGTAATGAGTGTATCTTTTAAAGTTACAACAGTATCTTTTTGGATATAACGTTTTACGGTTACGTCAAGACTTCCTTCTTTTTTGACGATAAAATTATATGGAACTACCAAATCGCCAAAGTTGGTCTTTTCATCTTTGAAACTGATAACTCTTGTTTCACCTTTTTTATTCAAAATTTGAACTACGTATTCCACCTCATTTTTGGCGGGCAACACATTATACCATTTTTTAACAATTTGTCCATCCCAAACCATTGATTTTACCTCATCCGAGCCACTGAAAGTTCTTTTGGTATCAGTTTTGGTATTAAAAAAATCAATACCAATCGCAATCAAGGCGATGGCCACGATGATGGGCGTAAGTTTGCCTGTCCATTTACTTTCTTCTTGATAAGGTGGTTTTTGTCCGCCACCACTACCTCCAAACATATTGCCAAATAAAGGCATCTTTAATTTCGGACGTGGTCTATGTACTGGGCGATAATGTGATGATGGTTCCATGATATTTTTTAATTAATTCCTCCTTTTATTGCCTCATAATCAGTCTTTAGTCTTCCCATTTCACGAGCCAAAAAGGTTTGTAAGGCTTTATTAAATTCCTCTTGTTCTTCAACGTTTAGGGAGGCATAAAAATTCTTTAATTCCTGATTAATTGCGGCTCTTTCTTCGGCGGAGGCAGCATTGATAGAACGCACGTGATATTTTTTGAAATCGAAATCCATTTAATTAATTTGATGATTTTTTAATTTGAAAATTTGAAAATTGTTTACAGATTTTGATTCATTTTCAAATTAACCAATAGCACGAGTAACATTGTTTCAAATTTTCATGCAATTTAAGAAATTCCTGCAAGAAATCATTATTTAAAACTAAGCTCTAATCTTAAAATTATCCAAAACGCTACGATTTTTTGTTGTAAATTTGTAAAAATATTTAGGTGAATAATTATATTGTTGAAATTAGGCAATTATCTTTTACTAATCACAAATCACTAAATCACCAATCACAAATATAAAAGCATGAAAACCAAGACATTAGGTAAAAATAGAGTAAATATTGTTACATTAGGTTGTAGTAAAAATGTAGTAGATTCGGAAGTGATTTTTACCCAATTGCGAGGTAATGGTATGGATGTTACCCACGAATCTAAAAAAGATGATGCCAATATTGTAATTGTGAACACTTGCGGATTTATTGATAATGCCAAGCAAGAATCCATTGATACGATTTTGCGATATGCGGATGCTAAACAAGCTGGAGTAATTGACAAATTGTATGTAACTGGCTGTCTTTCACATCGTTATAAAGATGAGTTGGAAGTAGAAATCCCAACGGTGGATGCCTTTTTTGGAACAAATGAATTGCCAAGGCTACTAAAAACCCTAAAAGCCGACTACAAACATGAATTGATTGGCGAGCGACTTCTGACCACTCCAACACATTATGCGTATTTAAAAATTGCCGAAGGTTGCGACCGTCCATGTTCGTTTTGTGCAATTCCCTTAATGCGAGGCGGACACGTTTCCAGAACTATCGAAGATTTGGTGGTAGAGGCAAAATCATTAGTGCGAAGAGGTACAAAAGAATTGATTTTAATTGCTCAAGACTTGACTTATTACGGTCTGGATATTTACAAAAAACGTAATCTTTCGGAATTATTAGAGCATTTCTCAGACATTGAGGGCTTGGATTGGATTCGTTTGCAATATGCCTATCCAGCGGGTTTTCCGATGGATGTTTTGGATGTAATGAACTCAAAATCAAATGTTTGTAAGTATTTAGATATGCCTTTGCAAAGTGGTTCAACGGAGATTTTGAAGAAAATGCGTAGAGGAATTACCCGTGAAAAAACCGAAGATTTAATTAATGCCATTCGTGATAAAGTGCCAGATATTGCTTTGCGGACAACGCTAATTGCAGGTCATCCTGGCGAAACCGAAGCGGATTATGAAGAGACTTATCAGTTTGTAGAAAAAATGCGTTTCGACCGCTTGGGGGTGTTCACGTATTCGCACGAAGACCAAACACATTCGTATAGTTTTGAGGATGATATTCCTGCCGAAGTAAAGCAAGAACGTGCCGATGAAATTATGGCAATGCAGCAGGATATTTCGATGGAATTGAACCAGAACAAAATTGGGAATACTTATAAAGTGCTTTTTGATAGGAAAGAAGGGGGACATTTTATTGGCAGAACCCAATACGATTCGCCCGAAGTGGACAATGAAGTGTTGATTCCAGCTAATCAATTTGTACGTTTAGGCGATTTTGCGAATGTAAAAATCAATAGAGCAGAGGAGTTTGATTTGTATGGAGATTTGGTGTGATGGCTTTCGGTTATCGGCTTTCGGCAGTCAGCATGAGAACCAGACAAATATTTTGAATTTATCATTTATGGGTGGCACGGCTCGAAGCCGTACCACCCATTTTGTTACATATCTACATCCATTTTACTATACATTTACACCCTTCAAAACCACCCCTCTAACAATGAGATATTGAGCCAAAGTATAAGTGGACATTATCCAAAAACCTGCATTTGAAACGGGAGAAGCAAATTTATTTACTGCCAAAATACTATCCGAAATCAAGAAAAATAAAGCCCCGAAAAAGACCCATCTAAAACTCTTTTGAGAGATTTGCCCAAAACGATTTATCGCTGATAACATCATCGTGGCTATGCAAATGGTATAAGCTAAAATTGCTCCCTTCAATCCTCCCGCATTTTCGCTTACAATTTTATAAAGTATTAAGGCATAAGCGATTACAAGAATTGTCCAGTAAGGTTTTTGGAATAATAATGATTTTTTGAATTCAATTTCTCGGTTAAAATAAATCGAATATCCTATCTGCATTAATAGAAAAGAACCTAAACCCAACATAAAAAACAGCGGATTTTGAGATTGGAACATCAAAAAAATATCGCCCAATAAAGCACAAATCATGGCAAAAATAAAGAGTGTTTTATCTTTGAATTTTACCCCTTTCACTGCCGATAAAAAATATAAAATCAAGGTAATCATCAAGGCTGACTTGGTGAAATAATGGATTGCATTTGGAAGATTTAGTAACTCTCCGAATGATTCTATGAGGGCGAAAATTGTGTATATGATTGTGAAGGGTTTGTGGTTGGGCTTTGGCATGGTTGAAAGGTTTTGTTTGTAACAATAATACTAACCTTTTTAACAAAAACAAAATCCACCATTCCCCCACTCGAAAAACCCTCCGTACAACAAATGGAGGGTTTTTCGGGTTATTTTATTAAATTGTGACTCAAACAACCTAAAAATTCAAAAATGAGAAAAAGAATTCTTGCCGCCGTAGGCTTATTGACAAGCTCGGTGGGTTTTGCTCAACAAGTTCCCCAAAAGTCTAATTATAGTCAATACGACTTGTTTAATCCGCTGTTCAACTATACTCTCTCAACGCCTACTCGTAGTGGTACAGGCTCGCCAGGGGCTACTTATTGGCAAAATTCTGCGGATTATAAAATCAATGTTTCGCTGGATGATGTTAAAAATATCGTGGATGGTGATGTAGAAATTACCTACAAAAACGCTTCTCCTGATAAACTGAATTTCCTTTGGTTGCAATTAGACCAAAACCAATTTGGCAATAAATCTCGTGGTGCTTTAACGACTCCCATCAATGGCGGACGTTTTGGCAATACAGGTTTTGAAGGTGGCGACCAAATCAAATCTGTAACGGTGGATGGTCGTCCCGCTGATTTTTTGATTACCGATACTCGGATGCAAATTAAGTTGGCAACGCCTTTGGCAGAACGTGTTGGAAGCGTCAAAATTAAGGTAACATATTCATTCAATATTCCTCATTATGGCTCTGACCGTATGGGTACGCAGGAGTCGAAGAACGGAACGATTTACGAAATGGCTCAGTGGTATCCTCGGATGTGTGTTTATGATGATATAGAGGGCTGGAATACGCTTCCATATTTGGGTGCGGGTGAGTTTTATTTGGAATATGGCAACTTTGAATATGCCGTTACAGTGCCAGCAAGCCATATTGTGGTGGGTTCTGGTGAATTGACCAATCCTGCGGAATGTTGGACTTCAACGCAACAAAAGCGTTTGGCAGATGCCGCCAATAGCGATAAAACAGTGGTAGTAATTGGTAAAGACGAAGTGGGCAAAGATGATTCTCGACCTAAAAAAGAGGGTAAAATTACTTGGAAATTCCGTTGTTCGATGGCTCGTGATGTGGCTTTTGCTACCTCAAAATCCTTTGTGATTGATGCCGCAAGAATCAATCTGCCAAGTGGCAAAAAATCTTTGGCAATGTCGGCTTATCCCGTAGAATCAGCAGGAGATAAGGCTTGGGCTCGTTCGACAGAATACGTGAAAGGTTGTATTGAATATTATTCGAAATGGTTGTATGAATACTCTTATCCTGTGGCTACCAATGTAGCGGGCGTTGTGGGTGGTATGGAATATCCAGGGATTGTTTTTTGTGGAAATACCAGTCAGGGAGAAAGCCTTTGGGGCGTAACTGACCATGAATTTGGACACAATTGGTTTCCAATGATTGTGGGTTCAAACGAACGAAAATTTGCTTGGATGGACGAAGGTTTTAATACGTTTATTAATTTTTATTCAACCGATGATTTCAATAAAGGAGAATACAAAGGCTCAAAAACGGATATGCACCAAATGTCTAAGCAATTATTTCGTGAATCTGCCGA
>JANPGQ010000330.1:0-15830 GCA_031423975.1 Cytophagales bacterium
TGATTAGATTTTGAATTTGCCATAGAAATTATGTCTTTCAGAAAATCTTCATACTTGTTACTCTTGTATTGAATTGCCTTAAAATCCAAAGTGGTATTTTCATTTTCAAATTGTATAATATCTTCAAGTGCTATCATAATATTTTTTTACTAATAAATTCTCAGTTATTACTTCAATCTAAAATATAAACAAAAATCCCCTCAGAATTAAATCTAAGGGGATTTTTATAATCAAATTACTTAACCTCCTCAAAAGGCACATCTTCCGCTTGTGAACTTGAACCAGCGTCTGCGGTTTGTTGTCCATTTTCCCCGCCCATTGGGTTGGTTTCTCCTCCCGTTTGTGCGTACATCTCTTGCGATGCTGCCGCCCAAGCGTTGTTGAGTGCTTCTAATGCCGTGTCAATTGCAGCGGCATCACGTGAACCGTGTGCAGTGCGTAAACCTGCCAAAGCATTTTCGATGGCGGTTTTATTTCCTTCCGAAAGTTTCTCACCGTACTCTTTCAATTGTTTTTCCGTTTGGAAAATCAATGAATCGGCTTGGTTGATTTTTTCGATTTTTTCTCTCTCTGCTTTATCTTCGTTTTCGTTAGCCTTAGCTTCCTGACGCATTCTTTCGATTTCGGCATCGGTCAAACCACTTGATGCTTCGATACGGATATTGCTTTCTTTTCCTGTTCCTTTGTCTTTTGCCGAAACGTGTAAAATACCGTTGGCATCAATATCAAAAGTAACTTCTACTTGTGGCACGCCACGTGGTGCGGGTGGAATTCCGTCTAAGTGGAAACGACCTAATGAACGGTTATTAGTCGCCATTGGACGCTCTCCTTGCAATACGTTCAATTCTACCGAAGGTTGATTATCCGATGCAGTTGAGAAAGTCTCCGATTTTTTCGTTGGAATAGTCGTGTTGGCTTCAATCAATTTAGTGAATACACCACCCATCGTTTCGATACCCAATGACAATGGAATAACGTCCAATAAAAGTACATCCTTCACTTCACCCGTCAAAACACCACCTTGAATAGCAGCACCTAAAGCTACGGCTTCGTCAGGGTTTACACCTTTTGAAGCTTTTTTGCCCCAATATTTTTCTACTTCTTCTACAACCTTTGGAATACGAGTTGAACCACCCACCAAGATAACTTCGTCAATATCTGAATTTGAATATCCAGAATTTTTCATCGCTCTCTTGCAAGGTTCCAACATTCTTTGGAACAATGTATCTGCCAATTGCTCAAATTTAGCACGAGTCAAAGTACGAACCAAGTGCTTTGGCATACCGTCCACAGGGAAGATATACGGCAAATTGATTTCCGTAGAGGCACTTGAAGACAATTCTACTTTCGCTTTTTCAGCGGCTTCTTTCAAACGTTGAAGAGCCATAGCATCTTTACGCAAATCTACGCCTTCGTCATTTTTAAATTCTGCTGCCAACCATTCGATGATTACTTGGTCAAAGTCGTCTCCACCCAAGTGAGTATCACCATCCGTTGATTTTACTTCAAAAACACCATCGCCCAATTCTAATACTGAAATATCAAAAGTACCTCCACCTAAGTCGAAAACGGCAATTTTCATATCCTTACCACCTTTGTCCAAACCATACGCCAAAGCGGCAGCGGTTGGTTCGTTGATGATACGTTTTACTTCTAATCCTGCAATCTGACCCGCTTCTTTCGTAGCCTGACGTTCTGCATCATTAAAATAAGCTGGCACCGTAATAACAGCTTCAGTGATAGTTTGCCCCAAATAGTCTTCGGCGGTTTGCTTCATTTTCGTAAGAATCTGAGCCGAAATTTCTTGAGGGGTATATAGACGGTCGCCAATACGAACACGTGGCGTATCGTTTGAACCTTGCTCAACGGTGTAAGCAATGGTTTTTAATTCGCTACCTACATCCGTATAACGTTTACCCATGAAACGCTTGATGGATGAAATTGTGTTTTTAGGGTTGGTGATAGCCTGACGTTTAGCCGAATCTCCTACTTTACGTTCTCCGTTGCCATTATCTAAAAAAGCAACGATTGAAGGTGTAGTACGACGACCTTCTGAGTTAGCGATTACGACTGGTTCGTTACCTTCCATTACGGCTACGCAAGAGTTGGTTGTTCCTAAGTCAATACCGATAATTTTTCCCATTTTGTTTATTATTTTATTATTTGAATAAGTTTTGTAACCACACAGGAACGATAGACAAGATAGAAAATTTAGGTTTTGTACTTAAATCAATTAATATCTACTTTGTTCCTGTTTCGATTTTCTCTAATTTCATCAATCATAATGCCAGTAGATTTTTTAGGCTTTTTTTATGACAGATTGACAGATTTAGGGAAATTATTTGCCAATTTTGCGTAAATAAATTTAATAGACTGACAAGATTTTGTTAATAGTACCACAGGCTTTATCCTGTCTTACTCTAAAAATACAGTCTAAAACCTGTGGTACATTCCGATTTAACTTACAAAATACAGGCTAAAGCCTGTGGTACATTTTAAAATGAAAATTTACATATTTACCCCCTTCGCTGAAACTGAAATTCAGAAATTCAAGGATTCATTAGCTACCAAATACGAAGTAATTATTGGCGAAGAACTGCCCCTTGAGCAAAGAGAAGCACAATTTCGTACTTGCGAAATTTGTTATGGAAATCCCCCGCTCGCATGGTTGGCTAATAACGAAACCTTGCAATGGCTTCAACTAAATTCCACAGGACTTGACCCTTATCAAAAATTGACGAAATATCATTTCAAACTGACAAACTTAAAAGGTTTCTTCGGGCAATCGGTGGCAGAAACGGCATTAGCAGGAATTTTAGGTATATATAGACGAATTGACCATTTAGCTCGTTTACAATCTGAAAAGCATTGGGTTGGCGTACCATTAAGGGCAACTTTACATTTACTGAATAAATCTAAGGTGCTAATTTTAGGAAGCGGAGCAATTGGTTTGAAAATTAAAGAATTATTAACGGGTTTTCAATGTGATACTACCATTTTAAATTCTAAAACTATCACTCAACTCGCTGATTATCTGACCGATACTGATATTTTAATTGCGGCTCTGCCTGAAACCAAAGAAACCATTGGGCTTTTGAATATGGAATACTTAGCCCTATTGAAACCTTCGGCTTTGTTCGTAAACGTAGGCAGAGGTTCAGCCGTTGATGAAGGATATTTGATTGAAATTTTACAGGAAAATAAAATATTTGGAGCAGTTTTGGATGTTACTGAAAAAGAACCATTACCAGAAGAAAGCCCACTTTGGGCAATGGAAAATGTATTATTAACCCAACATTCATCAGGTGGATGGGCAGAAGAAGCGGCAGACAAAGTAAAATTCTTTTTGAGTAATTTAGAGAGATTTGAAAGTGGGGAAGAATTGGTGAATAATGTTGATTTGGTGAAAGGATATTGAGATAATGTTCTAATTTTTAGCAACTTCATTAATAGCGAGGGATTTAAATCCCTCGCTATTAATAAAGTCGTAAGGATTCTTGAACTTCACAAGTTTATATCGTTCAAAATATTATGCTAAAAAAAATAATCATACTCTTATATCTATTTGTAAACCAACAGGTTATCGCCCAAGACAATCAACGTTATTTGGCTTTGGTGTTGGTGAATATTGATGAAAAAGAAGATGATTTGGGGGTAAAAGAAATTGAAAAGGCACATCAGTTAGGCTTTAATGCTGTCAATATTGCTGTTCTTTGGGACTACGTAAAAGTTTATCGTGCCAACACTGCTAATCCTTGGATTCAGGTGGATAATCAGATGAAAAAGGCAGCAGAATTAGGGATGAAAATTGGGCTGCGGGTTTGGGTTGATGGTTGGTGTGGCGATGATAAAAAAAATCAATGGTGTTCCAATTTCGACCCAAACGAAATTATGGTAGATGGAGAAGGACGCTTCGAATTTGCACAATCAGGTCCAGGCAAACGAAGCATGACCTCTTTTGCGGCTAACTCTACAATTACCCGCATGAAAAGTTTTACGGCGGAAGTAATGGAACGTTACAAAACATATCAAGAAAATGGCGACATTTTGTACGTCAGTTTAGCCTCCACGGGCGAACAAGAGTTGGGGTATTCCTTCGGTAATTCTGGCACAGACGGACTTTTTGACTACTCCCCTCCCATGCGTGAAGCCTACCGAGTGTGGCTCAGAAGGCGTTATTGCAATGATTTGAATAATTTAAAAAAAGCTTGGGGCGATGGTTATCAAAATGTAAAAAGTTTTAATGACATCAACCCAAAATATAGCATTTATTTTCAGTATTCCTTTGAAAATCAGGATGGTAGAGATTGGTATAATTTCCGCCATTTTATGTTGAAACGCTTTAATTCAGAGTTTATTCAGACGGTAAAATCCGTAAAAGTAAATCGTCCTTTCAAGATTGTGAATGATTATGGTTCAGTTTTCGATGACTTGGCGGTCAGACGGGGAACGATGGCTTTTCAAGATTTGGGCGAAGGAACGGATGGTATAAAAGTAAATGATGCCCTCCCCTACAATCACCGTTTTTCGATGGATTTTATTCGGAGTAATATGCCCAATAAATGGATTATGAACGAAGCAGAAATAAAAGATTTTTTGCCTGTTCAAACAGAATCTGCCGTTTATGCGAGTGAACATTTCCAACAAATAGACCAATCTTTTACGCACGGAGCGAAAATGGTTTCTTTCTTCCCGAACATCAAAGGCAAAAATTTGATGCAAATTATTGAAAACTCAGCCAAGTTGGGCGAGATGGTTAAAAGTAAGTGGTTAGACAATAAAACGCCCATTCAAGTAAATCAGAAGGGAAAATTGAGCTTAAAACTATCAGAATTTCTGTTTGATGGAGGTTGTGTACAAGGGTCGGGCAGGTGTAAAGCCTTGACAGAATGGCAAAATATTTCCGCTAAAAACGCTGGGCAACCCGTAGAAATTATCATGGACGAGGATTTTATTAAAGACCCATTCGTTTGTGAAAATTCTGGCATTAATGCGGAGTATGAAGGGGCTTTGCAAAAGGCGGATTGTCAGGGAGGTTATGGATGGGTTGTGAATAAAAGTGACCTTCCACAAGCCGTAAAATATGAAATCCAATTGGATGGAAAAGTTATCAAAACTGGCTTTGCCGATAGTTTAAATCCAGCATCTCAACGGTATTTTGGTAATGCTAAACATGGATTTTCATTCAAATTTCCTACGCTTTCAGATGGTGAACACACATTGAAAATCAAAATTCCAGAAAGTAGTTATTTAATAACAAGTGCCAAAGTAAATTTGTTTTGTAGCAATTTGGGCAAGCAAACTCAAATCAAAAATATCACCCAATGTACTGAATGTGAGGAACTTAATATATATCCAAACCCCGCCACCGACCGAGTTTCTTTGGGATTCAACCTTCAAGATTTCAAAGCAGTTTTAATTGAAATATTTGATATGCAAGGCAGAAAAGTTTATTTTTCGGATACTTACGGAGTGGCGGGAGATAATGATTTAGAAATCAACACCCAATCTTGGACGGCAGGAAATTATGTGATAAATATTAAAATTGACCAAAAATTTTATCAACGAAAATTTATTAAGCGATAATATCAACTATAAATTGCACCATTTCTAAATTTCAATCTGCTTCCATCCCTTCCAGAAAAAAATGTTTTTATTTCAGCAATAATCGAAATAGCAATTTCTTCGGGCGTTGTTGCTCCAATATCTAAGCCTACGGGAGTGGCAATTCTACCTAAATCTTGTTCAGAAATAGGGTTACATTCTCCAGATAATTTCAAAAACATTTTATCTGTACGCTTTTTAGGACCCAGCATTCCAATAAATAAAATATTGGTTTTTAACAACTTACGCAAATTCTGAAAGTCGGTTTCGTAATCATGAGCCATTAAAATGGCTACGGTAAATTCGTCAATTTCAATCTCATCGGCACGTTCTTTTTCAATTACAGCATCTGCCAAATCGAACAATGATTTATGTACTTTCAAAGCATTACAAACAACCGAAACCTTCCAGCCAACTTCTTTAGCAAGTTTTACCAAAGAATAAATATCATAATTTCCGCCATAAATAATTAAATGAGTTGCAGGAATAATTACTTCCAAAAATAACTCAATTTCGCCTTCTTCTGTCTGATATTTTTTAATGATAGATTGCCTTGACGCTTTGCAATTCACGAGGTCTTTTTCAAAAAAATCTATTTCATTTTTCAAAGAAAACAAAGTAATAAAATCTATTTTTTTATCATTTAAAAAAGATTGACCAACATAAATTTGAGCATTATTTTCTTTTGATTTCAAAACTGTAATAATAATATTTGGCTCACGAGTTTCAATACATTTTTCAAGGTTAAGTATTTGATTATTAAAATCTTGTGGGTCAATTGGCGTTAGTAAAACATCAATAATTCCATTACAGCCCAGCCCCACTCCTATCTGAAATGGGTCATCTTCAGTGGTATCGTAAGTAATGATGGAAGACTTATTTTGAGCAATGGCAAACTTTGCTTTTTTTAAGGCATCACCCTCTAAACATCCCCCACTTATTCCTCCAATCCACTCGCCCGAATCTATCACTAACATCCTCGCCCCCGACCGCCTGTATGATGAACCTTCAACCCTCACCACAGTGGCTAATGCCGCTTTATTCATCGTAAAATCTATGCTATGGTAGGCATTAATTATTGCCTTTATTTCTTTCATTTCTTCAATAAATTTTATGCTAAAAAACGAATTTTGAGCAAGCTAATACATTTTATATAAAAAATATCACTAATTTTAGTCTTTCAAATTCTTACCCGCCATTATTTAAAATGCGATATTTTTCACCTAAAGCTTATTGGACTGTTCAATGGTCCTGGTGGTTGTTTACTACCTTCGTACTAAGATTTCCGACTACTAAATATTTCAATGATCCAACCATTAAATCCAGTTATTTGATGATTAGTTTCTTACTGGGAATTTTATTAACTCACTCTTACACCCATTTTTTTAGCCAAAAGATTAGAGATAGCAAAACTACTATTTTATATGGGATAACGGGTACAATTATAACTGGAGCATCAATCTTTTTATTAGACTATTATTTTGGTTTTCAACGATACAGAAAACCAAGCGAAGGTATTCCTTTAGAAACTTATGATTATTTCCAGTTTTTTATAGAATCAATAAGATATGTGGGGCTTTGGTTTTTATTATACCATTTATTAATCAGCAATCACATTGCCCAATACAAGCAATTAGCATTGGCACAATCAGAGGCATCTTTGAAGTCTGCAGAACTGGCAAATCTTAAAAATCAGTTGAATCCACACTTTCTTTTTAACGCCATCAATAGTATCAAAGCCTTGACAATTTCAGATCCAAATCTTGCACGAAATGCCTTAACCGAGCTTTCTCAGCTACTCAGAACGTCCCTCACCATGGGAAATGAGCAATTAGTAAGTCTTGAATCTGAGATTAGTTTTGTGAAAGATTATCTTTTTTTGGAAAAATTGCGTTATGAAAATCGACTCCATTATTCATTTAAAATTGATAAAAATACCTTGAACGTAAAAATCCCACCGATGTCTTTACAACTCTTGGTTGAAAATGCCATCAAGCACGGAATTGGGAGGGCTAAGGCTGGAGGAGATATTCTAATAAAGACAGAAATGACTTCAGATAATAATTTTATTTTGACGGTAACTAATAGTGGAAAACTAAATTCTGAACACTCGACTTCGGGTGTTGGACTTAAAAATCTGGAAAAACGACTATTTCTAAATTTTCAAGATAATGCAAATTTTACAATTATAGAACTCAACAATCATGTAGTAGCCTCAATCTCCATCGTCGGGGGGTAGTTGATTTTGCAAATTACCCGTTGAAAAAAATCTCAATAAACCTTTGATTGTCAGTTTCTTAAATCTTGCGGTATAGCCTCCTCCAACAATTACTTCGTGTCCCGTGTTTATTGTTACAACATCTAAAGAAGTAGGCGTTCGATTGCAAGACCACGTTGAAGTATCATACCAATAGCCAGTGGTAATTGAAGTTATCGGGATCAATCCAGAAAAATTATTAGGAACGCTTATTTGAGGTGAAATCAATATATTTCCCAAACCATCCTTCACCCTAACACGATATGAACCCGAAGATGCTGAATAAGTATAAGAAGTTGATAAATTATTAGTTGCCGCATTATTATTAGTCCACAAGCTGCTTGAATATGAATTACTTACGCTCATTAAAAGACTCGAAACCCCATTACAATCACTCGTGAGTGTAGGTGGAGGAGTTGGCAAATAAGGCGTAGAATTAGTAAAAAACGTATTATTTAATTTCTGATTCCAAAGATTTGCTAAAATCCGGTGTCCGTTCCCAACAAAATGAACAGAATCACTTGTTCGCACATTTGGACCTATATATGCATCTGTGTCGGGTCCGTCAAAGACTAAATTAGTATAATTGGCCACCGCATTTCCATTATTCCCAATAACATCATTTTGTGCATCAATTACAGGTTGCCAGATTCTTGAAAAAGGTAGTGTAGGTGGTAATTTATAGCGTGAAGCCTTAGAAACGACCCAAGCCAAATTTGTTTTTCCAGAATGCAATCGGCTTTTTTGAATAATGTTTTTCAAATAAATTCCATAATTATTTTGGCTTGTATTATTCAAATTATCAGTTTCGCCTTGATGCCACAAAACTGCCCTCACGCCAAACTGAGCTACATAAAAGTTCAAAGCCGCTCTTAAATTTCCATACGGCATACCTCTTGGATACGTAATAAAATTGTTCGGAGTTGCCGTAGAATCATTAGCCGAAGCATTCCAAGCATCTGCTCCACTTCCCGACCAACCTGCATTAAAAAAAGCAATCGGCACGTTTAATCTTTTAGTCAAAGTATCGCCCAAAGCCCCCCAACACCAAGCACTTGTACCGAAGGGCGAAATATTAAAAGTTGAATCTAAACGGCTAAATTCAGCACGGGGCAAAACTACACCTCCATAATTTGTAGGATAAGTAATAGCATAATTAACTACACTTACACGGTCGTCATTGGCACGAGGTCCATAATTACCCATTGCCGCTAAACCGTTATCCCCCGTTGCATTTGACTGACCAGCAATTACGAATACCTCACCAATACCTATACGTTGAATTGACGCAGTGCCAAGTAATGTTGTGCCATTCCAACACCGTACTTCAATATCATACCAACCTCCTGTAATGTTTAATGCGCCGTAATAATATCCGTTTGTTGGATTAACCTGAATTGTTGTCCAGTTCACGTTTATGCCTTGAGAGGGAACCATTGGGCGAGCAATGGCACGAGCTTCTACCTTATCCGCCAAGGCAGTATAATTTCCCGCAATATAAACGGGAGATTGATTACTATTATTTCTTTGAAAAACAGCTCTACTATCTGGATAAGTAATGGATACTTGTGCGTAAATTTTAGTAGAAATAGAAATCAATACAATAAGTTTTAGTAGGTATTTATTTTTCATAAATTATTGATATTATGGTAATTGACAACAATATTTTCATCTTCTATGGAAAGGAAGATAAAAAGGTATTATTTTAAAAAGCATGGGAAGGGAAATATTAGAATTGAATAACAAAGATAATGTTTTGAATGTCGAAACAAAAAAATCCCCAAACAATTCAGTTTGGGGATTTTGAATCTATCAATAAAAATACTGAAAATTATTCTTTGATTTTTCCTCTCAATGCACGTGGAATGTCGATTGTGGCGACTGGTGCAGATGGATTGTTCAAAATAGTAACGTTTTCAGCTTTCAATTTACCAACTTTCACCGTCTGACCTAAGTCTAAACCTGTAATGTCAATTTCAACGAAATCTGGAATATTATCAGCTAAACCTCTCAAAGATACTTTACGTAATTTTTGAACCATTTTACCCCCTTTACGAACACCAGGAGAATCACCGATAACATGAACAGGAACGTCAATTTTAATTTCTTTACCCGCAACGATTTCCAAGAAATCCACGTGAAGAATCATTTCTGAAACTGGGTGGTACTGAGAATCCTGCACGATAGCGTGGTGAATTTCACCTTCAATATTCAAAATAACTTCTGATACTTCAGGCGTATATAATAATTCTCTGAATAGAATCATTGGTACTGCGAAGTGGATTTGCTTCTCGCCACCGTATAATACACATGGTGCAAGAGCTTCTGCTCTTAAATCTTTGGCAGACTTAGTGCCAAGGGTCTCTCTGTTGTACCCTACAATTTCAATCTTTCTCATTTGAGTTGATTTGTGTCAGTAGCCTGTCGGATTTAATTGATAATTGACAATTGATAATGAATAATTATTAAAGTTTATTCATTATCAATTATCAATTGTCAATTATCACTTATCCTCTACCGACCGTTTAAAAAAATTAATACTTTATAAATAATGAACTGATAGATTCGTGGTCACGGATTCTTCCGATGGCTTTAGCAAATAATTCTGCCACAGATAAAACCTTAATTTTATCACATTCTTGTTTCAAGGGAATAGTGTCGGTTACAACCAATTCCGTCAAAATTGAATTATTAATATTTTCGTAAGCATTTCCTGATAATAAACCATGCGTTACGATAGCTCGTACAGATTTTGCTCCATTATCCATGATTAATTGAGCGGCTTTACACATTGTTCCACCAGTATCAATCATGTCATCTACTAATACAACATCTGCACCTTCTACATTACCAATTAATTGCATCGTAGCAATTTCATTGGCACGCTTGCGTTGTTTATCACAAATTACCATTTCGGCATTGAAAAACTTAGCAACGTTTCGGGTTCTCACAACCCCACCAACGTCGGGTGATGCAAAAAGAATTTTACCTAAATCTAATGATTTCAAATAAGGAACAAATATTGCTGTACCTTCTAAATGGTCCACTGGAAAATCAAAAAAACCTTGAATTTGTCCAGCGTGTAAATCAATGGTCATCAATCGGTCAGCTCCAGCAGCGGTCAATAAATTTGCCATTAATTTTGCCCCAATGCCAACCCGAGGCTTATCTTTTCTGTCTTGGCGAGAATAACCAAAATAAGGAATCACAACGGTAACATAATGGGCAGAGGCACGACGAGCAGCATCAATCATCAATAAAAGCTCCATCATATTGTCGGCGGGAGGAAATGTTGATTGAATCAAAAATACATCGCAACCACGCACCGACTCATTAAAACTGGGTGACATTTCGCCATCCGAAAAACGTTGAACACTACTTAGCCCTAAATCTTTCCCAAAATAACGAGCAATTTCAGTTGCCAAATAATGGGAGGAGGAGCCAGTGAAAATCTTTACTTGATTAATAGAAGCCATAGTCGTTGAGAGCTGCGTTTTGCTCCCTAAATTTGAGAATTGAAATATCCTAATTTTCCGCAAAAGTACAAAAATTCTTTGAAACCATTATTATAAAACCTTGATTATTTATCTAATTTAGGCATAAATCAAGAATGAGTAACTTAGAAAATTGATATTTATTCATTCCCAAAAAAGCCAAGATTTAACGCATATTTCGATTTATAGAAAAAAAACAAAATCATCGTTTTTCGTAGATAAAAACAACCTAAAACAAACTAATACTGTAAAATTTGAGTTAAAACAGAGCAACCAATCCCAATTTTATCATAATGATTTTCTATATTTGGCGATTGTAACGAATCGTTACCTTTAAATTAAGATATGTCAAAAAACTTAGTAATAGTAGAATCACCCGCAAAGGCGAAGACCATTGAAGGGTATTTAGGGAAAGATTTTACCGTAAGATCATCCTTCGGACACGTGCGGGATTTGCCCAAAGAAAACAATGCCATTGATGTAGAAAATGGTTTTAAACCTACTTATGTTATCTCACCAGAGAAGATAAAAGTCGTTAACGAATTGAAAGCCTTAGTGAAAACTTCCGATGAAGTCTGGCTCGCAACTGATGATGACCGTGAGGGAGAAGCCATTTCTTGGCACTTGAAGGAAGCATTAAATTTGCCTGATAATACCAAAAGAATTGTTTTTCGGGAGATTACGAAAAAAGCCATTCAAAACGCTATTTTAAGTCCACGAACTATTGATGTGGATTTGGTTAATGCTCAACAGGCACGTAGAGTTCTTGACCGTTTGATTGGTTTTGAATTATCACCTGTGCTTTGGTCAAAGGTCAAAAAAGGACTTTCTGCAGGTCGAGTACAGTCAGTGGCAGTACGTATTATTGTAGAACGTGAGCGTGAAATTGAAGGATTCGATTCAAAATCTTCTTTCAAAATTGTTGCACTCTTCAATTTAGTAGGTGGAAAAGTTTTGCAGGCGGAATTACCCAAAAATTTTACTACCGAAGCAGAAGCAAAAGCATTTTTAGAAAGATGTATTGGTGCGGAATTCAAAATCAAGAATTTAGAAACCAAACCTGCCAAAAAGTCTCCCGCACCACCATTTACCACTTCAACGTTGCAACAGGAGGCTTCACGTAAATTAGGATATGCCGTTGCCTCTACGATGATGTACGCTCAAAAATTGTACGAAGCGGGTAAAATTTCCTACATGAGAACGGACTCAACCAATCTCTCAGAAGAGGCAATTCAGAAAGCAAGTGAAGCCATTACGGATGCTTACGGAGCAAAATACGTCGAAACTCGTCAATTTAAAACGAAAAACGAAAATGCCCAAGAAGCTCACGAAGCCATACGTCCCACTGATTTTGCAGCCAATACTGCTGGAGCTGATTTAAAAGAAAAACGTCTTTATGAATTAATTTGGAAACGTGCCATCGCCTCACAAATGGCTGATGCACAATTAGAAAGAACCACCGCAACCGTAGGAATTTCAACAACTCCCGAAGACTTAATTGCCCAAGGCGAAGTGATAAAATTTGATGGTTTCTTGAAAGTATATTTGGAAGGGAAAGATGATGAAGATGATGAGGAAAATTCAAAAATGTTACCTCCACTTAGTATCGGTCAAATCCTTGATTTAGATATTTTAAAGGCAACAGAACGTTTTTCTCGCCCACCAGCCCGTTACACTGAAGCAAGTTTAGTGAAAGCTTTGGAAGAAAAAGGTATTGGTCGTCCTTCTACCTACGCTCCTACAATTTCAACAATTATAAAGCGTGAATACGTGGTCAAAGAAGACCGAGAAGGCAAAGAACGTGCTTTTAAAGAGATGGTATTGAAGTCGAATAAAATCTCTGAAAAAGTTAGTAAAGAGACTTATGGCACTGAAAAACAAAAGCTATTTCCAACTTCGGTAGGTATGGTTGTGAATGATTTTTTGGTTACAAATTTTACGGATGTAGTCGATTTTAAATTCACCGCCGATATGGAAGATGAGTTTGATGATATTGCAACGGGTAAAATTGAATGGTCGGAAATGATTGGAAATTTTTACGGAAATTTTCACAAAACCATCGAAGACAGCAAAGGAATTGACCGCAATACAGTTGGTTCATCAAGAGAATTAGGAATTGACCCAAAAACGGGTAAACCCATTTCTGTTCGTTTGGGTAAATTTGGTCCTTACGTACAATTAGGTGAACAAAAAACAAAAGACGAAGAAAAACCGTTATTTTTTAATTTGAAAAAAGACCAATTAGTTGGTACAATTACTTTGGAAGAAGCATTAACTTTAATAGAATTGCCTAAATTACCTCGTGAAGTTGGTTTCTATGAAGATAAACCCATGATTATTGGAGCGGGCAAAATGGGTCCATACATTAAACACGATGATAAATTTACCAGTTTACCTCAAAATGAAGATCCCTTTACGGTAACCGAAGCCCGAGCAATAGAAATCTTGAATGAAAAAAGAATTGCAGATGCAGGGAGTGCTTTGGGTATATTAGAAGATGAACCTATCAGTACGGGTAAAGGAAGGTTTGGTCCGTATGTAAAACATGCTGGCAAATTTTATTCATTGGGCAGAACCGATAGCTTGGATACGATTACTTTTGAGCGTGCCGTTGAAATTATTGAGAAAAAACGTAATGCCGAAGCCAATAAATTTTTAAAGGAATTCCCTGAAAATGAGAGCATTAAGGTATTGAACGGAATGTATGGTCCTTATATTCAAATTGGAAAAAGAAACGTAAAAATTCCAAAAGATATGAAACCAGAAGATTTGACGTTGGAAGATTGTATCAGATTGGGAGAAGAAACGCCCGTGGTGGCAGCCAAAGGTCGTAAAAAATAAAAAAGATGAAAAAAACATTAGTTGTACTTACAGGAGCGGGCATTTCTGCTGAAAGTGGTATCGCTACTTTTAGAGATTCGGATGGGCTTTGGGAAAGTTATTCCATTGAAGACGTTGCTACCCCCGCAGGTTGGGAACGTGATTCAGCCCTTGTGCAACGTTTTTACAATGAAAGACGAAAGCAGTTGCCAACTGTAAAACCAAACGAAGGACACAAGATTTTAGCCAAATTAGAAGACTATTTCAACGTCCGAATCGTTACCCAAAATGTAGATGATTTGCACGAGCGTGGAGGTTCTACTCAGGTATTACACTTGCACGGCGAACTAACTAAAGCTCGTTCGGTAAAAGACCCCAATACTATCTATGATATTGGTTATGAAGAGATTAAGCATGGTGATTTAGCAAAAGATGGTTCTTTATTACGTCCTCATATCGTTTGGTTTCATGAAGATGTTCCTGAAATAATCAATGCCGTTGAATTAGCAGCGGAGGCTGATATTTTTGTGGTAGTTGGGACTTCAATGCAAGTTTATCCTGCAGCAAGTTTAGTGCATTATGTCCATGAAAAAACCCCTATTTACATCATCGACCCTAAGAAACCAGATATTTCAATGACTGAAAATATGACTTTTATTCAGGCGGGTGGAAGTGAGGGTTTGGCGAAATTATTTGATATTTTGACTGATAATATTTAATCACAAAAGCCATGACTGTATCAACATTAAACAGAACATATGATGCTTTAAATCTTTATGACCGTGAAATAGATGATGATGAATTCTTTGCATTATGTCAAAGAAATCCAAATTTTAAGTTAGAAAAAAATCCAGATGGTTCAGTAATTATTATGCCAAATACAGGAAAAAGAAATACTGAAATCAATACTGAATTAAATCTATATCGTAGAAAAACCCAATCAGGTAACGTTTTCGATTCATCAACTGCATTCATATTCTTAAATGGAGCAACTCGTTCTCCTGATGCTGCATGGGTGAGTAATGAACATTGGAACACTTTGACTGACGAAGAAAAAGATAAATTTCCAAAAATAACACCTGAATTTGTCATAGAATTGATGTCTCCGAGTGATAAATTGAAAGATGCCAAATTGAAAATGTTAGAGTATATTGATAATGGCGTACAATTGGCTTGGTTAATTAATCCTACTGACGAAGAAGTACACATTTATCGAGGAGATGGTACTATTTCAAAAGTAAATGGCTTTGATAATATTTTATCAGGTGAAAGTATTTTACCTGATTTTGAATTTGATTTGAGATTGTTGAAGTAATACTTTATTCCAATAATTAAACAAACATAAAAAAAACCTATTCCATAAAATGAAAAACTTCATCGTAAACAATCCTACCAAATTGCTTTTTGGTAAAGGAGTTGTATCAAAATTAGGGTCATATTCTAAAAGTTTAGGCTCAAAAGCCATAATAATTATCGGCAAAGGTTCAGTAAAATCCAATGGAATTTTGGATGCTGTTACGGCACAATTAAAAGAGGCTGGCACAGAATATGTACTTTTTGAAGGCATAAAATCTAATCCAATCTTTCAGGATGTTGATGCTTGCATATCAATTGCTCGTGAATTTCAAGCAGACCAAATTGTGGCAATTGGCGGT
>JANPGQ010000331.1:0-26367 GCA_031423975.1 Cytophagales bacterium
TAGCCACCTCTTGCGGATTAACAGAATAATTGAAATTGAGCTTCAAAACTGCCACTCCTTGCCCATCATCCCGAGATTTTGTCCAATAAGATTCCACATTTTCCAATTTCAAATAAGGTGTATGAAAAGTGATTTTATCGCCACTCACGCCATATTTTTTCTCTGATTTATTCACAATTGACTTACTGAGCGTTGCCGTGTATTCAGTGGCAGGAGAAAACCCCACGGCTGGCGAAAAAATGAGTTCGTTTGTGGCAGTCCATTTGAACTTCCCCTCTACTTTAGGCGAAATTTCGATATACGGTTCAGCCTCCCAAGTATTGAGGTCGCCCTCACGTACAAGGTCTTTGTCGAAGGTAAAGACAAGATTTTGAGCTAATTGTATTTCATCTTCAAAGTTTCGGCTGGACACAGAAACGTCTCCAAATTTGGAACAAGACGAAAAAAACAAGAAAATAAAACAGAGAAAAGAAAGGTAAAATTGAGGAAAACGGAACGTAGTGTTCATGTGGTTTTGGCTCGATTTCAAAAATCGAGAAAAGTGTTAGTTGATTAATACCAAAAGTTCAGAAAACTTTAACGGATTTTCAACTATTTGGGCGGAAATCTTTTAAGTGGTAGGGGAGGAAGGGTAGAAAAAAAGAGGCATTGAATTATAAATTCAATGCCTCTTTTTTTAATAGGGACGATTTTTTCTACAAAACACTACGGAAAAAATAGAATAAAGTTGCTGACAATAAAATAGTTACGGGCAAAGTCAGTACCCAAGCCATTACGATATTTTTAACCGTTCCGCCTTGTAAATTTTTGATACCTCTGGAAGCCACCATCGACCCTGCTATACCCGAAGACAATACATGGGTAGTTGAAACGGGTAATTTATAAAAAGTTGACAAACCTATTGTAATTGAAGCAACCAATTCAGCCGAGGCCCCTTGCGCATACGAAAGATGCTGCTTGCCGATTTTCTCCCCAACTGTTACCACAATACGCTTCCAGCCAATCATTGTACCAAGACCTAACGATAAAGCAATCATCCACATAACCCATTGAGGAGCAAAGTCCGTTAAGGAAGATAGTCCATTGTTGGAATTGCCAAAAGTGAAAAATGGAGGTTTCTGACCAGCAGTGGCGCTATTTAACGCTTTTTTGTCCGCCGCACTTAACGTTACTGCATCACTTTCCAATAATTTTTTGGTATGCTTGTTAATGTTTAACACATCTTTTCTGATGGCTAATTTAGTCTCTACCGTTAAGTTTTTGGCATGACTGGCTTGTTCTGTAAAAATTACATTTAAGCCGTTTACTGCCTTGATAACTTTATCATAACTTTCTTTTTCCGTAACAGATAATAAGTTTGTATCAATTTTGGATACGGTAGATTGAACAATAGCAACTTCACCCTTCAATTTGAATGGATCAACGTTGACATTGATGGCAAAATAGCTTGGTAAAAAAGCAATCAAAATTAACATTACTAAACCAATTCCTTTTTGACCGTCATTACGTCCGTGAAAGAAACTTACCAAAGTACACGTTGTTATCAAGATAGCACGAATCCACATTGGTGGCGGTGTATCTTTCTTGGGTTCTTTAAAAATCTCTTTATTTTCGATAGATTTTTTCAAAATGTACATGAAGACGATTGCCACCGCAAAACCAAATAATGGTGAAAGTAATAATCCTTGCCCGATTTCCAGGGCTTTGTCCCAATTCACTGTTGAAATTCCCCCTTTGTTATTTTCTGGTAAAAGTGCATAACCAACGCCAATTCCAATGATTGAGCCAATCAATGTATGAGAAGAAGAGGCAGGAATTCCAAAATACCAAGTGCCTAAGTTCCAAATGATTGCCGATAATAGCATAGAAAATGCGAGTGCCATGGCATGATAGACGTTAGGGTCAATTAGTAATTCAGTAGGTAGCAGTCCGATAATTGACATCGTAACACCCACACCACCCGTAAGCAAACCTAAGAAGTTCATTGAACCAGACCATACTACGGCTTGCGTAGGTTTCAAAGAATTGGTATAAATAACAGTGGCAACAGCGTTTGCAGTATCGTGAAAACCATTCACGAATTCAAAGGCACAAGCCAAAAACAAACATAAAAAAAGGAGAATAAACAGTGTTGTGTCGAGTCCGAACATTGTGGTTTTGGATTTGTAAATGATTGTATTAAAGGACAAATTAGTTAGAAATTAAAAATTATGTATCATTTCAAACTAATTCGCCATCCAATTTACGAAATTTCATACAGATTAATTCATATTGGCATATACCTATCACAAAGGTAAAATGCTATCTATTCGGATATGTTATTAAATTGTTAAATTTAACTATTTCGGGATTAAAGCCTTTAAATGAGGTTTTTGATAGTATTATTTTTAGTTAAAAAGCCCCATACTTCATTAATTCAATACCGATTCATTTTTTTTACTCAAACCTCAAACCTCATTCCTCATTCCTCCGTACCTTTGTAACCCGATAATTTTGAGCAAATCATACAACAATATGTTAAGAAGACCCCGCAGAAACCGCCAGTCGCCCGCCATACGTGCGATGGTTGAAGAGACCACTCTTTCGGTCAATGATTTTATCTATCCAATGTTTGTTATGGATGGTAATAACCTCACGACCGAAATAAAATCAATGCCTAATATTTTTAGATACACCTTAGATAAACTCTTAGAAGAACTTTCGGTGGTGCAGGATTTGGGCATTCGTTCTATCGCACTTTTTCCACAATTGCCCGAAAGTCAGAAAGATAAATTTGCCACCGAGAGTCATCGACAAGGAAGCTTATATTTGGAAGCGATTAATCAAATCAAAAATAAATTCCCTGATATTGCCTTGATGTCTGATGTGGCAATGGACCCCTATTCGTCAGATGGACACGATGGCTATGTGGACGGAAATGGTAATATTCTAAATGATGAAACCCTTCAAATCTTAGGAAATATGGCTTTGGCACAAGCACGTGCGGGAGCAGACATCATCGGACCCTCAGACATGATGGATGGGCGTATCGGCTACCTCCGTGAAACGCTTGATGATGAAGGATTTATGAACGTGAATATTATGGCTTATACCGCTAAATATGCCTCAGCGTTTTATGGACCTTTCCGTGATGCTTTGGATTCAGCCCCAAAATTTGGCGATAAAAAAACCTATCAAATGAATTACGCCAATAGTCGTGAGGCATTGATTGAAGCTGAATTGGATTATGAAGAAGGGGCAGATTTTTTGATGGTAAAACCCGCTTTGGCATATTTGGATATTATCAAAACTTTGAACGATAATTTCAATATCCCTATAGCTGCTTATAACGTTTCGGGAGAATATGCAATGGTAAAAGCCGCCGCCCAAAACGGCTGGTTGGATGGTACAAAAACGATGGTAGAAAGCCTAACCGCCATCAAAAGGGCAGGAGCAAAGGTGATTTTGACGTATTTTGCCAAAGAATATGCTTCTCTTTAATGGTACACGGTGAACGGCTTTAAAGGTACACGGTGAACGGTAAAGGGTGAACGGTTTCGAGGGAAAATTTCGTCAAAAACTGTTTACCGTTTATCGTTCACCGTTTACCGTTTTACCCCAATCCTTATATCCCTTCACTGCCAATACAATCAATAGGACGTATAAAACTCCTGTTCCATTTAGTCCTTTGTAAAAGTACATTCCTACGTAAGCAATATTTGCAAAAATCCATAATATCCAGTTTTCCAGATATTTACGAGCAGTCATCCACGTAGCAATCAAACTTATTGCTGTGAGTGAAGAATCTAAATAGGGCAAACTGGCTTTTGAATATTGACTAAATAAATAGCCCGAAGTGATGGTGAAAAGTAGAAAAAACCCCAAACAAATGATGGATAATTTAGTAGGAATTTTACTGACGAATAAAACGGTTTTTTCTTTACTCCCGAATAGCCAAGCATACCAACCATACATACTGAGGAGGATAAAAACGCCCTGCAAGCCCATATCTGAAAACAAACGAGCTTGATAGAAAATAACACCATAAATTGAGGAGCAAACTATTGCCCAAAACCAACCCCAAATGTTTTGTTGAGTGTTGAGCCAAATACAAATCAATGAAGTTATAATGCCCAAGTTTTCGAGCCAGTTTTGTTGTAAATATTCTATCATAATGTTTTTTGTTGTGCTTTCATTACCTTCCTTTCCAACGCCTCAAAATACTTACACAATCCTTTCAAGGCACATTCTCCACATTTAGGTGAACGGGCTACGCACACATAACGCCCGTGCAGAATCAGCCAATGATGAGCCACCGCCACATTTTCTTTCGGAATATATTTGATTAATTCACGCTCTACTGCCAAAGGTGTTTTTGCCGTTTTGGGTACTAAGCCCAGCCGATGCGAAACCCTAAAAACGTGCGTATCTACCGCCATAGCAGGTTGATTGTAAATGACCGAAACAATGACATTGGCTGTCTTTCGCCCCACACCTTGTAGGGTTTGTAGTTTCTCAATGGTACTTGGTACTTCCGAATTATATTCATGCACCAATCTTTGAGCCATCGCAATCAAGTGTTTGGCTTTATTATTTGGATATGAAATAGAGCGAATCAAGCTAAAAACTTCGTCAAATTCAGCTTTTGCTAATGATTCTGCATCGGGGAAACGATTGAATAGGGGAGGAGTAACCATATTTACTCGCTTATCCGTACATTGGGCAGACATTATCACGGCTACCAATAACTCATAAGGATTTTGATATGCCAATTCAGTTTCGGCAATGGGAAAATTTTCAGTAAAATAGCTTATCAGCTGTTTGTATCTGTCTTTTTTGAGCATTTTATGGTTAAGGACTAATGATGAAAATGATGTTAAATGTGGTTAGTGATTCAAATCCTCGAAAGTTAAAAAACTTTCGGGAAGTTCCAGCCAGCGGTTTAAATAATTAATCTTTTATAATTATTGTGCGTTGAAATACATCATCTAAAATATAATCATTTCAATACAAAATATTCTCAAAACAATATGGTATAATGTTCAAGCTTTTACCTTTTTAACTATATTTACAACATCAACTTAATTCAATTCAAATTATGAATCAACTCGAAAACTCACGTAGAGATTTTATTAAAAAGGCTTCCTTGGCGGTTGGAAGTTTCTATATTGTTCCCCGCCATGTATTGGGAAAGGGCTTTATTGCTCCTTCTGATAAACTCAATATCGCTTCCGTTGGTGTAGGTGGAAAGGGCTGGACAGATTTAAACGCCGCCTGGAATAACGGAACTGAAAATGTCGTTGGGCTTTGTGATGTAGATGACAAAAATGCAGTACCAGCCATTAAAAAATTCCCGGATGCGAAGTTCTATAAGGATTTTAGGAAGATGTTGGAACAAGACAAAAGTATTGATGCCGTAACTGTTTCCACACCCGACCATACACATTACGTGGTAGCTATGATGGCAATGCAGATGGGCAAACACGTATATGTGCAGAAACCGTTGGCTCATAATCTTCTTGAAGTCAGGAAGATGACTGAGGCGGCGGTTCAATATAAATGCGTTACCCAGATGGGAAATCAAGGTGGATCGAGTGATGATGTTCGGCGTTTTATTGAATACTATCAGGCTGGCTTGATTGGTGAAGTAAATCGTGTACACGTTTGGACAAACCGCCCTGTATGGCCCCAAGGCATTCCTACGCCCACTGAAAAAATGGAAGTTCCCAAAGAATTAGATTGGGATTTGTGGCTCGGTCCTGCCAAATATCGTGATTATAACTCAGCTTATCATCCTTTCGATTGGCGTGGTTGGGTAGATTTTGGTACGGGTGCTTTGGGTGATATGGGTTGCCACATGATGGACCCACCTTACAAAGCACTGGGATTAGGTTATCCTTCTGAAGTAGAATGTAGCCTTACCAATGCTTGGGCAGGAAAATTTAAAGAAGGCTATTATCCTGATAGTTTTCCTGTGGCTTCCAAAATTCATTTAAAGTTTCCTCGAAAAGGAAAAGATGATGTAAAATTGACGTGGTACGATGGAGGTATTATGCCTGAACGACCAGATGAGATTCCTTCGGATGTAATGATGGGTGATACCAATGGCGGTGTTTTGATGATTGGCTCAAAAGGTGTGTTGAGTTGTGGGCTTTATGGAAAAAATCCAAAACTTTATCCAGAAGAAAAATTTAATGATGCCGCCGCCAAAGTGCCAATGACAATTCCAAGAGTGGTGGGTGCCGACGGTGCGGGACATTATCAACAATGGTTGCAGGCCTGTAAAGATGGTTATGGCAAACATAAACCATTGAGTTCTTCGTTTGATTATGCGGGACCCATGTCCGAAACCGTTATCATGGGAAATTTAGCGATTCGTAGTCATTTCTTTCGTACCGAAAAGAAAAATCCTGTCTGGATTGACAAGTGGGATTATCCAGGACAGAAAAAACTCCTTTGGGATGGCAAAAACCTAAAAATAACCAATTTCGATGAAGCTAATGCTTTTGTAAAGCGGGATTATCGAGAAGGATGGATTCTTTAATTTTAAAAAACACTTTCAAAATATAATTACATAAAAATGAACACAGACAATTCACGTAGAGATTTTATCAAAAAGACCTCCTTGGCTTTGGGAAGTTTTTATATCGTTCCTCGCCATGTATTGGGCAAGGGATTTATTGCCCCTTCCGATAAACTCAATATCATGGGCATCGGGGCGGGTGGAAAAGGACAATCTGATATTTTGTTGTCTTACAACAAAGTAAAGGATGCCAAAGAAGGTACTGAAAATATAGTTGCCATTGCCGACGTAGATTATAGCCGTGCTGAAAATACGCTGAAACAATTGCCAGAGAATGTAAAAAAATATCACGACTGGCGAGAGGCTTTGGACAAAGAACATAAGAATATTGATGCAGTAATTATCTCAACACCAGATCATCACCATGCCGCCGCTACCTTAGCGGCTATGCAATTAGGCAAACACGTTTATACCCAAAAACCCCTTACGCATAACATACACGAGGCTCGTATGCTCACAGAGGCAGCTAAAAAATATAATGTAGTTACCCAAATGGGAAATCAGGGGTCATCAAATGATGGACGCAGGGTTTTGCAAGAATGGTTTGATGCGGGACTGATTGGCACGGTAAAACGGGTACATATCTGGACAGACCGCCCTGTTTGGCCTCAAGGAATTCCTACGCCAACTGGTAAATTTGAAGTTCCTGCTGATTTTAATTGGGATGTTTGGCTGGGACCAGCTCCTTATCGTGAATATAATCCTACGGCGTATCATCCTTTCAAATGGCGTGGTTGGTGGGACTTTGGTACGGGTGCAATGGGCGATATGGGTTGTCACTTGTTAGATGGTGTTTTCAAAGTTTTAGCTTTGACCTATCCTACTGAAGTGCAATGCAGCGTTAGTTCTATTTATACCAAAGACTGGGTTCCTGATTATTATCCAGATAGTTGTCCACCTTCATCAAAGGTAACTTTCCAGTATCCTAAAACGGCTAAAAATGATTCAGCCATTGAGATTATTTGGTATGACGGAGGTCTGAAGCCCGATATTCCTGCGGAATGGGGCGATGAACCTTTATGGACCAATGGCGTAATTTATGAAGGAACAAAAGGCAAAATGGCCAACGAGGTTTATAATAGCAATCCTACTTTATTACCTCGTTCAAGAATGGAAAGTGCGGAGGTAAAAGCAGTGAAACCAACGCTATATCGTATCGAAAATCAATCAGCAGGGCATAATTATCATTGGGTAAAAGCTTGTAAGGCAGGATATGGAAAATTGGAAACCAGTTCACCATTTGATTTTGCAGGACCTCTGACCGAGATGATTTTGATGGGAAATCTTGCTATCAGAAGTTATACGTATCGTGAAGGCGAAGGAAGAGCAGGTAAATTCCCAGGACGTAAAAAATTAGCTTGGAATGGAAAGGATATGAAAATTACCAATTTTGATTATGCTAATCAATTTGTAAGTCGCCAATACAGAGAAGGTTGGAAATTAGGTTGATAGTAGATGTTCGATGTTCGTTTTTCGATTTACTAAACATCGAAAAACGAACATCGAATATCGAAAAACGAGCTACCCCATCTCAATCCCAATTCCCCGCATCAGCATACTGGCATTAAAGCTATGGCATACGCCCGCACGGAGTTTATAGTCAAAGACCAAATCATTATTTACCACTTCCGAAGAAAAACTATAATTCTGTACAAAACCCTGATTCTCAAACTCATCGCCCAATTCTACGTCATGCGTTGAGATAAAACCCGAAGCCGTAGTTCGGTGCAATTGCAACATCAAAGCCTTCGCTCCTTCATGTCTATCTTTTGAATTTGTCCCTTTTAAAATTTCATCTAAAAAGTAAAAAATAGGTAATGGAGATTGCTGACTATTAATTGCCGATTGCTGACTGCCGACCGCCGACTGCCAATTGCCAACTGCCTGAATTAACGTTTTCAACCGTTTCAGTTCGGCATAAAATGAAGACGTATCTTCTTCCAGGGAATCTTGCGTACGCATACTCGTAAATACCTGCATACCTGAACACGCAAATGCCTCTGACACGACAGACCCCGCCAAAGCCAAAACAATATTTACCCCCACCGTCCGCTGAAAAGTACTTTTGCCCGACATATTCGAGCCGGTGATGATGATGGTTTTACCTTCGCCTTGCAACTCAATATCGTTAGTTACTCGTTTTGCTTTACGAATCATCGGATGTCCTAAGCCTTTGGTTTTCAAATTGATAGTGCCTTCGGATATGGTAGGTTTTACAAAATCTGGATTGGCAAAATGTAAGCCGGCAAAGCTATTTAAGGTTTCAAATTCAGCAATTACATCAAGCCATTGTGGGAGGTTACCTTTATATTGTCGCTTCCAATTTTCGAGTTTGATGAAATATTGAACATCCCACAAAGTTGGAATGCCCACCACAAACATAAAAATCGGATTTGCCCGATTTCCCATTTTATTCAAAATATCTTCTAAAACCCGAATGGCAGGGCTTGCTTCGGATATTTGAGTCTGTAAATCTGCCAATTTGCCATCCGTAAACTTCTCATTTAAAATAAGTTCCGAAAGATTTGCGTAAGCCTTTAAAGTGCCAGTAAGTCGAAGAGTTTGGTCAAGAGCATTGGAAACGGTAGCGTAAATCTGCTTGCCAATTATTCCATGAATTACCAACAAAACCAGTGGATAACCAATGGGTATAATATTAAAAGCCCAAGCCAAAGTCAGGGTAATTGTTAGGTAAGGCAAATATTTGCCGTACTGAAAAATCGGTTTTTTAATCTCTTCATTTTCAGGCGATTGACTCCATGAAATCAATTTATGGGTTGGTTCTGCAACTTCTTCAATTAAGAAAGCGGAGGCTTCTAATTCCTGTCTGAAATCTATTTTTGCAGATAATTCCTCAATGGCCCGTTGGCGATTTTCGATGTCGGATTTATTAGCAGGATATTTCAGCCAATTTGCCAGCGTGTTGGCTCCCGTGTAAGTATGCGTGCGGTTGAGGAGTTTGAAGAGTGATTGTTTGCCAAAAATATCTAAATCAGACGTATAAAAATGGTTTGATTCTGCAAATTGCTCGCCAGTTTCGGTACGGGTAAAAACATTGTCTAATCGCTTGATTTCATCATCGTTCAAAGCCACTAATGCTCGGTTTTTATCTCGTAAATACTTGATATTTAAGTGTTTTTTTACGGAAGATAGAAAAATAGCGATGCCAATAATTACTACTGGGATAACATAATTTCCACCCCAAAATTGATATGCAGCGTAGCTAATCAAAAAGGTAATCAGAAATAATATTCCCCGAAAAATCGCCCATTGATTATACTGTTTTTGAAATTTTTCAGCAAGATTTTGGAAGGTGTCTTTGCGGGATTGGAAGGTTTGTATTGGTGTCATTTTTGTATTTTATACATTCATCATCTCATCATACTCTACATATTTTACACCAATAAGTCCTTGATTGGCAAATCGTTGCATAGATTTGGCGACGTCAGCGGCTTCAATGCCATGATATTTACGAAGGCCTCCAAACAGCAATGGTGAAAGTACATTTGATAATACCGTTCCGATTTTTTCACCTAAACGAAATTCTCCTCTATTTCCCAAAAGCATGGATGGGCGCACGCTCACAAAGTTTTGAAATCCAATTGATTCTATCTTTCTTTCTAAATCTCCCTTTGTTCGGAGATAAAAATTAGAAGAGTCAAAATTTGCCCCAACTGCCGAAACTAAAATGTATTGCTTCACACCGTTTTCTTTGGCAATTTTACCGATTTCGTAAGGATAGGTACAATCAATTTTATATTGAGCTTCCTTTGAACCCGCTTTTGCCAAAGTGGTTCCCATGGCACAAAACAAATCATCACCCACGATTTTTGTAGTATCAGGTTTGTCAAAATCAATTACTTCTTGAACGAGCTTTGGATGGCTGATATTCAAAGGTTTACGCAATAGTAAAACCACTTTTGAATAAGCAGGATTTTCTAAAATTTGCTCGACAAGCGTACTACCAACTAAGCCAGTAGCACCAATAATGATAGCTGTTTTCATGTGTTAAAAAGATTTTAATTTTCAATTTGCAATCGGGCGGCGTTCTGTACTCATTTTCAAGGGAATGCACTTAAAGACTTGAACATTTTTAATTGAACATTGAACATTGTAAATTAATTGCAAATACTTCTATAACAATTTCCAGCCAATTCCCCATTTCGCTAAACGATAACGCATAGAAACTCTCAAAACGCCCAAGCCGTATTTTGAACTTCTCACAAAATTGATGGAAGATGCTTCATCGAAATATTTTGTCGGACAAGTCACCTCGGCAATTTCAAAACCTTGCCAAAAGATTTGAGCAATCATTTCATTATCAAACACAAAATCATCGTCACACTTCTGGAAAGGCACTTTTTCTAATACTTCTCTTGAAAATGCACGGTAGCCCGTATGGTATTCGGACAGTTTTTGCGAAAGCATTATATTCTGAAATAATGTCAAGAAACGGTTGGCAATATACTTATACATGGGCATTCCGCCTTTCAAAGCACCTTTACCCAAAATTCTTGAACCGAAAACTACTGGATATAAATCATTGCCAATAATGGTAATCATGGCAGGGAGTAGGAGGGGAGTGTATTGATAATCTGGATGTACCATAATCACGATATCAGCACCCAATTCGAGGGCTTTGGTATAGCAAGTTTTTTGGTTTCCACCGTAACCTTTATTAACATCATGACGAATTACGTGCTTGATGCCCAGTGATTTAGCTACATCTGAGGTGTTGTCTGGACTATGGTCGTCCACCAAAATTACGTCATCTACAAGGTCGAAAGGTATTTCTCGGTAAGTTTTTTCAAGCGTGAGTGCAGCCTTATATGCGGGCATCACAACGATTACTTTTTTGTTATTATACATTTGGGGAATGGATTTCTATGGAATCGGTTTATTCACAAAGTTCTGAACAAATTAAATGCCATTTGCAATACTGACCAAAAGATTGTTATTTTTCGGTAAATTTGGGGGTAGAAATTCATGAAAATTATGATTTTAAGTAAAATAAGTAAATTTTTTGAGAAGGATTCGAGTTTGCAAACGCTTTTGTGGATAGGAATTGGGCTTCGGATTTTGGTTTTTATTGTAATGAATCCCGAAAACCCCGACCCTCACCACGAGGTTTTAGATTATATAGTTAAGAACCACCGCCTTCCACGCACCCACGAATTATTTTTGGCTTGCCATCCACCCTTGTATTATCTTACATCGTTGCCATTTTTTATCATTGGTGGTTTGAAAATGGTGGAGTTTTACGGCCTAATTATTTCTTGCGTGAATCTTTGGCTGATGGCAAAATTATTAAAACTGACTATTGAAGACGTAACAATTCGTAACCTTAGCTTCATTTTGGTGGTTTTTTTAGGAACGTATCTTATTTATTCATTATTCGTTTCCAATGATACCTTGTCGGTATTGATGGGGACTTGGTTTTTTTATAGTTTGGTAAAATATCTAAAAAATCAAACGCAAAAAAATGAAATAATCTTCTCATTATCAACGGGTTTGGCTTTATTAACCAAATCTACTTTCATTCCTTTTGTGCCAGTTGCCTTAATCATCGTATTCTTGGTTAGAGTTCGTGAACCCTTCAAGAAATTGGTTTACGCCATGCTAATTTCAGGAGCAATTATAGGTTTCACGGGAACATATAAATTTGTAGAAAACCTAAAAGTACAACATCAATTGTTTGTGCATAACCTTGATATTTTCCCCTTGCCAAGCAATGCTAATTTTTATATAGGTCCGCAAAGTTGGTACAACTGTAATATCCTGACGCTGATAAAAGACCCCAATTTGTCTTCTTACAATCCCAGCATACATTCAGCTCCGCTGTTGATGTACGGGACTTTTTGGTATAAACATCAGTATTTTGAGAACAATCTTACGTTCGGTAATTATTCAGGTTTTAGGTTCATCGGCAGCCTGTTTTTTATCCTTGGGATATTCCCTACTTTATTGATTTTCATTGGTTTAGCACTATTGATTAGACAAGGTTTTATCTTATTATTTACTTGGAAAAAGAAATTTGGAACGGAGATTTTCTGGTCGAACCTCTTCAGAGGAGTTTGTGTTGTTTTGTTATTGGGAAGCGTAGCCACGATGTTTACGGGTGTACTAAAATACAATGATTGGGCGTTTATGCACACGAGGTTGCTGGTACACGTTTTTTATCCCATTATTTTGGCCTTGGCTACGGGACTTAGTTTTGTGAAACGGCATTACCCCAATTTAGTAAAATACGCAGCCCTAAATTTGACATTTTTTGCGGTACTGACCCTCGTATATTTTTCCGTAGAAAGTGCCGTAATTGCCTATAATTGGCTATATTATGGCGATAAAAATGAGATTCAGTGGTATGTGAATAAGAGTTTAGGATTATAAACCCACCCCCCAAAAATTGGCAGAAAATACGTTAAAAACCGTCCTTAAATCATACCAAAAAAGGCTTACGAATCTGACTTCAAGAAACAAGTCTTTGTTATTGCTAAGTCTTTCTACGGAACAGTTTTTTGATATTCACGAACTTGATTTTTTGCAAAATAAGCCTTCATTCAATATCATAGAGCAACTAATCGCTCAAAAAAATACCATTTCCCTCTGCGAAATTCATGACCCTCGCTACGAGCGTATCAATGAAGCAAGCAAGCGTTTACGCAAGATTTCGAGAACCGAAAAATTTATTGAAGAAGAACGTGGTTCGGAAGATTTGTATGTGGGCTACCCCATTGTGAAAGGCAAATTTTCTGATGGAACGGTAGTACGTTGTCCACTATTATTTTTTCCTGTTACACTTGTTAAAAAAGATAGTCAAGTTTGGCAAATACAAATCAGAGACGAAGCCATAACCCTCAATCGTAGTTTTCTATTAGCTTATTCTCACTTCAATCAAATAAAGATTTCTGATGAATTTTTGGAACAGAGTTTCGAGGATTTTTCAAAAGATTCTCTTGAATTTAGAACGCAACTCTACGAATTTTTAAAAGATTCTCCTTTAAAGATTGACTTCAATAAAGAACTCTTTATCAATGAGTTACATCACTTCGAGAAGATGCTAAAAGCTGATTTAGACCTTGCAGAAAATAATGGAGAATTAAAATTATTCCCCCAAGCAGTCTTAGGAATTTTCCCCCAAGCAGGGTCATTTTTAGTGCCTGATTATGAAGAGTTGCTTTCGGCGATTGGCAGTCAACAATCGGCCGAGGGCAATGAAGATTTAGAAACATTATTCCCAAATACAAACAATAGTGAGCAGTCTTCGACAGCCGATAGCCTACAGCCGATAGCTAAAATAAAAGAAGAAAATCTCCTAACTCCTTTTGCCATTGATGCTACGCAAGAATTAGCTTTGCGACAAGTGAAATCGGGCTCTTCGTTGGTGGTTCAGGGTCCTCCTGGCACGGGTAAATCTCAGTTGATTTGTAATTTGGTAGCAGATTTTACGGCACGTGGCAAAAAAGTTTTGGTAGTTTGTCAGAAACGAGCTGCCCTTGATGTTGTGCAGGAACGCCTCACACGGGCAGGTATGCGTGCCTTCGTGGGAAATGTGCATGATTTCAAAAATGATCGCAAAGCTTTGTATGAACAGATTTTATTACAAATTGAACAAATCGAAGAATATCAAAAACAGAACAATAGCCTTGATGCGATATTTTTAGATAGAAATTTTACCCAAGAAAGCCGCCAAATTGATAAAATTTCAGAGACATTACAAACATTTAAAGATGCTCTTTTTGATACCTCCGAATGTGGGCTTTCAGTAAAAGAATTATACCTAACCAGTTCTCCAAATCAGCCGTTTTTAGATTTGAAAAATGAATATAAATTGTTTAAATTTAATGAGATAGATGATTTTTTGAGGAAATTTGAGCGTTACTCTAAATACGTTTCATTGTTGGTTGACGGAGGAGACTTTTGGCAAGAAAGGTTATCATTTGAAAACCGTCAATATTCAGAAATTGCAACAATCACTCAAACGATTCAATCGGTTACAGATTTTGTACAAAACCTTGATAAACAATCTATTGAAATAGTAAAAAACTCAATAAATTTCCAAGATTTACAACTAATTTCTTCGGAAAAAGAGGAAATAAAAAAGTTAATTCTAACGATTGAAAACGATAAAATTTATCAAGTTTTTACCCGTAATATTCAAGAAAAAATAAAATTAAATTCCTCAAAAATTAGCCAATTAGAAGGCGAAGTGGCTACGTTTTTTGCGGGACAAGGAATTGAAATAACCTTAATAAGTAATCAACTCTTACCGTTTTTAGCCAAATTAAATACGGCAATTGATACTAAATCTAATGCCATTGGAGGATTATTTTGGGGGATTTTTTCCAAAGAAAAGACTGAAATTCAGCATGTTACAGTTGCTAACGGTTTAGGACTTTCGTTAGAAGATTTACATAAACTAAGACAAAGAATTCAAAACAGAATTGGCTTAGAAAAATGGTGGGGTGAGAATGCACATTTATTTGGGATGCAACTTACCGAAGAACCAATATGGCTTCGTAAAGGTATTCGTTGGTTTGAACGGCATTTTCAACAACTTTATCAAGCTGAAAAGGTAAATAAAGTATGGAAATCATTAGTAAAAAAGCTACCTACCATTTTTGAAAATTGGCAAAATTTATCATGGAATGAATTTCAAAATAGAGCCAATTTTTTTATCCAAAAATCGCAAGAACTAACTGATAATCAGCCTATTTGGAAGAATTATTTAACTGAAAAACAGATTGACTTATTGGCAAGTACAGCCATTACAACGGCAATAACAACCTACCTAAAAGAACATTTTGATTTGATGCAAGAATCTGATGCCTTAAAGGCATCTTTTAGTAAAACAGAATGGCAAATTATCGAACAATTTTTATCAGAAACCGAACCCTTAGCCAATTTTACAAATAGCCTAAAATTAGCTTGGATTGAACACATTGAAGAAATAAGCCCGATTTTAAGAAGTGTTAGTTCTTTGAAAATCAGTCAATTAGAAGAAGAATTGCAACAAGCCGTTCTGAAAAAACAGGAGTTGAGTCAAGAGATTTTGGGCTTGAAATTGCGAGAAGAGACCTATCGAAATTTAGAAAAAAACCGTTTACAGAATGTAGTAACTTACCGAGACTTAAAACATCAGGTTGCCAAAAAACGCAAATTATGGTCGGTCAGAAAATTGATTTCTGAACATTCCGAAGAAATTTTCAAACTTGTGCCTTGTTGGTTGGCATCGCCCGAAACGGTTTCCGCTATTTTTCCGCTTCATGTTCATGAAGAAGAAGCATTTTTTGATTTAATTATCTTCGACGAAGCCTCTCAATGTTTTGCCGAACAAGGTATTCCTGCCCTTTTCAGAGGTAAGCAAGTAGTCATTGCGGGCGATTCAAAACAGTTGCAACCCAATGATTTATACCGAGTTAGATTTGAAACCGAAAGCGAGGATTTGCCCGAATTAGAGATTGATTCGCTCTTAGATTTGGCTTGTCAGTATCTTCCTCAAACGCAACTCAAAGGGCATTACCGTAGTCGCTCTTTGGATTTAATTGATTTCTCTAATCGTTATTTTTACAAAAATACTTTATCTTTATTGCCTGATTTTCAAGAACTTAATCTTCAAAAACCAGCCATTCAGTATTTAAAGATAGATGGTATTTGGGAAAATAATACTAACCCCATAGAAGCCGAAGCCGTGTGGGATTTAGTAGAAAAATTGAACGGAGAATACCCCGAAAAATCTATCGGAATAGTTACTTTTAATGCGAAACAACAGGGCTTTATTCAGGATTTATTAGAAACAAAAACCATAAAATTTACTCATCCGCTATTCATCAAAAACATTGAAAATGTGCAAGGTGATGAACGAGATTTTATAATTTTCTCAGTGGGGTATGCACCTGATGCGAAGGGCAAAATGAGTATGCAATTTGGCTCATTGAATGCCCAAGGAGGCGAAAATCGACTGAATGTAGCCGTTACGAGAGCCAGAGAGAAAGTATTTGTAGTCAGTAGTATTTTTCCCAACCAGTTGCGGGTAGAAGATGCGCAGAACGAAGGGCCAAGATTATTGAAAAGCTATTTGGAATATGCCCTTATGGTTTCGGAAGGAAAATATAAACCAACCCCTCATCGCTCGGAAAAATATCAGACCAATTGGTTATTGAAAGAACAGCTTTTGAAAGAGAATGATTTATATTTTAAAGAATTACCTTTTGCAGATTTAACCGTAAAAAACAAACAACAATACCAATCATTAATCTTGACTGATGATGATTTGTATTACGAAAACCTTTCTCCCAAAGAAACTTTTGCCTATATTCCTGCGGGTTTACGAGCAAAAGGGTGGAAATTTGAAAGAATTTTTAGTCGTAATTTTTGGAAGAAAAACCTGTCAATATGAAAAATATCCTCCTCCATCTTCGCATACCCTTTTCACTGTTCCTTATGCCTGTGTTTTGGTTTGCGGTAAGTCAAACACAAAACCCAAATTGGGGCGTTGTGGTAGGGCTTTTTGTGCTATTGCATTTGCTGATATATCCCGCCTCAAATGCGTATAATAGCTATTTTGATAAAGATGAAGGTCCCATTGGCGGACTCGAAAACCCACCGCCCGTAAGCAAAGAATTATATTATGTATCTTGGATTTTAGACATTGTAGCCATCGTTGCCGCCTACTTTATGAGTGGCTGGATTCTAAGTGTTGCCTTGATTATTTACAGTTCCATCTCAAAAGCCTATTCCAACGATAAAATTCGCTTGAAAAAATACCCTATTTTGAGCTGGCTAACCGTTGGAGTTTTTCAAGGAGCATTCACTTATTTAGCTGTAATTCAGGCAGTTGATAAAATAGCTCTTACAGATTTATGGCAAACAAAATACCTTTTCCCTGCCGCATTGAGTAGCCTAAACCTATTAGGTTTTTATCCGATGACCCAAATTTATCAGCACGAAGAAGATGCTAAAAGAGGAGATTTGACCATGAGTAGATTATTGGGAATAAAAGGCACGTTCATGTTCACCGCAAGTATTTTTCTATTCGTAACTATTGGCTTTTATTTCTATTTTCAGAATACACAACTCTTTCATATTCAATCCTTTATCGTATATTTATTGGTAATGTCGCCCGTGCTTATATACTTTAACCTATGGTTTTTGAAAGTCTTGAAAAACGAAAACCAAGCAGATTTTCACCACACAATGAGGCTAAATATGCTTGGTTCGGTTTGCTTGAATTTGTTTTTTATTTTGTTGTTAATGCGGTAACTTATCTCGCAAAAGCCCGTACACCCACGTACCCGCAACGGCAGAGAGTAACGTTACCGAAATCACTCCAAAACCACTCCCAATCTGAGCAAAGAGTGGACCTGGACAAGCCCCAGTTATCGCCCATCCAAAGCCAAAAATTAGCCCTCCATAAATCTGTCCTTTATTGAAAGTTTTGGGAGCAATAGAGATTTTATCACCCGATAATGTCTTGATGTTCAGTCGTTTGATTAATTTAATAGAAATCATTCCCACCACCACAGCCGTACCAATTACGCCATACATGTGGAAACTCGTAAGCCTAAACATCTCTTGAATCCTAAACCAAGAAATGATTTCAGATTTGACGGCAATAATGCCAAAAAACGTCCCTGCAATAATGTATTTTAAGTTTTTCATGGAATTAGTATATCTAAAATGTTTATGCGACTCTGTCTGAGCGACCCTGTCTGAATTTGGATTCGTCAGATTTGAGGATTTGTAGGATTATTTTCCCTACTTTAATCCCAAAAATCCAAAAATCTGAAAAATCCAAATTCAGACAGACTATAATGTTAGTAAAAAAGGCAAAATTAACCAAGTCATCACAAAGCCGCCAATCATAAAACATATCGTGGCAATCAAAGATGGAATTTGTAGATTAGACAAACCCATAATGGCGTGTCCAGAGGTACATCCCCCCGCCCAACGAGTGCCAAAACCCACTAAAAATCCTCCTAACACCATGAAAATGAAACCTTTGAGAGTTAATAGATTCTCGAAATTGAATAAATCTGTGGGTAATAAACCCGAAAAATCTTTGATGCCCAAAGCCGCTAATTCATGTTGCGTTTGTGGATTAATCACGATTGCATTTGGATTTGAAAGGATTGAATTACCAATAAAACCACCCAAAACGATACCCGCCACGAAAAATAAATTCCACGAATCTTTCTTCCAATCATATTTGAAAAAATCAATATTTGCAGGAATACAAGCCGCACAAACCTGTCTGAGCGTAGAGGAAATCCCGAAAGATTTATTGCCCAAAATCAATAAAATTGGGACGGTCAAGCCAATCAAAAGCCCTGAAATTGACCAATGCCAAGGCTGACGAAGGAGTTCTAACATTTTATATTTGTGGTTTTAAAAATTAAACAATTGCTGATTTTATACCAATTTTGTAAATTAGAGAAAAATTAAAGGAAAATACTTATGTTTATAGGCATTGCAACATTACTTATCAATTGGGTTATATTTTTCTTCTTTTTGAAAGATGAAAAATTCTATCCCGCTATCTATAAATTTTACTGGACGTTAGCTGTCATTCTTATTCCTTTTGCTTGGATTTTATTTTTGATTTGGGGTAGAAAGGCTCATACTTTGCAAGAGGAATAACTTACAACAAAATCCCAGTCCCCGCAATCGCTCCAAACCCACCTTGAACATCCACTACATTATCATAACCCCTTGATTTTAAAATACTTGAAGCCACCATTGAACGATAACCTCCTGCACAATGGATATAATTGGTCTCCTCTTTATCAAATTCTGTCATCAATTCCGAAATCTGGGCTAAGGGAATATTCTCCGCCTCTTTGACGTGTCCAGTCTCAAATTCTGTGGTTTTTCTTACGTCTTTTATCGTTAAATGATTGTCTTTTCGGTAAATATCCGCAAAGGTTTCCGCAGTAATTGACTCAACTTCATCAACCTCTTTTCCTGCCATTTTCCAAGCCTCAAAACCACCTTTCAAATACCCCAAAACATTGTCGTAACCCACTCTTGCAAGGCGTTTTACCACCTCTTCTTCACGCCCTTCGTCCGCCACAATCAAAATTTCTTGCTGAATATCCCTCACGAGTGTACCCACCCAAGGGGCAAAATCCCCATCAATCCCAATAAAAATTGACCGAGGAATGAAGCCCACCCGAAACATTTCTGGCTTGCGAGTATCAATAATCAATGTATCAATTGTATTCGCTAAATTCTCAAATTCATGGGGTGAAAGAGGAGTCAATCCACGTTCCATTACACTCTTAACTGCCTGAATACCAGTCTTGTTGAGCATAACATTCTTCGGAAAATAAAAGGGTGGGGGAGTCAATCCGTCCGTTACAGCCACGATAAATTGCTCTTTCGTTTGGGCTTGCAAAGCATAATTTACCGCCTTCTGATGCCCCAAAGTATCAGAAGTTTCTTTGGACATATTTTTTCCACAAGCCGAACCCGCCCCGTGTGCAGGATAGACAATCACATCATCCGCCAAAGGCATAATTTTTTGATTGAGCGAATCATATAGATGCCCCGCCAAATCTTCTATAGTCAGCGAGCCATTTTGTGCTAAATCTGGGCGACCAACATCGCCAATAAAAAGGGTATCACCCGAAAAAAGAGCAATTTGCTTTTGGTTTTCATCCAACAACAAATAACAACTCGACTCCATCGTATGCCCTGGCGTATGCAAAACTTTTATCGTTACATTTCCCAATTTAAACTCCTGATTATCAGTGGCAATTGTAGCTTTAAAAGTAGGATTTGCCTTTGGTCCATAAATGATAGGAGCATTGGTTTTCTGAGATAATTCCAAGTGTCCCGATACAAAATCAGCGTGAAAATGCGTCTCAAAAATGTACTTTATCGTGGCATTATTCCGCTTGGCTTTTTCGATATACGAATTTACCTCACGCAAAGGGTCAATTATAGCAACCTCTCCCTCCGACTCAATATAATAAGCCCCTTGAGCCAAACAGCCCGTATAAATTTGTTCAATTTTCATATCATGTAGCACGGGAATCCGTCCCGTGAAGCGTTGTCAAATACACGAGAATCCGTCCCGTGTATTAATTCATTTCCGTTGAAAAGTACAAAAAGTGAAATTCTGTACCGTCTTAAATGGTGTCTCATGATTTTCATTAATACACCTTATTTTCTCAAAATTTTCCTTGAATTTATCCGTCATAGATTCTTCTGAATATTGCTTGATTTCTAAACCACTACACTTGGTTGGTCCTTGTTCCGAGAACGTTGCAACACTCAAAAAACCTTCATTTTTAATGTTTGTTTTGGCAATGGAGAGATAAGTTTCAATTTGTCCATTTTCTACTAAAAAATGAAATGCTGCACGGTCATGCCACACGTCATATTGTTTTGTATTGTCTTGGTATTCAGTTATATCCGACACAATCCAGTCAATTTTATTGGCAGATTTACCCAATCTTTCTTTGGCTTTTTCAAGGGCTTTTTCAGAAATATCTAAGACTGTAATATTTTCAAAACCATCTTTTAATAAGTAATCTACCAAATAACTATCTCCGCCACCAACATCAATAATTTGGACAGTTTTGGGTAAATTCAAAGAGCGAATAAATGCCAAAGAAGTAGTAGGAACTTCTTGAAACCAGCTTACATCGGTGGAGTTTTTTGAGGTAAAAACATTCTCCCAATGCGATTTTTTGTTATTCTCCATTCTTAGAAAAGTTAAAAAATAGTTCATTGCCTTCTCTCGGCTTTACTGAATTATAACAAGGCTTTAAAAGATTTATTTTAAAAGTTTTTGAAAACAAGTCTAAATACTCCTCCCGACTTCCACCAAAAGGAGGATTATTCGGAAATTGTACGCCAAAAAGCAAGCCCACTAATTTTCCATTTTTGTGTAATAATTCACTCATTTTCTGAACGTATTTTGTCCGTAAAGAGGGGTCTAAGGCACAGAAAAAAGTTTGTTCTAAAATCAAATCGTATTCGCCTGTATGCGTAAAAAAATCAGCACAAATAATATTAACATTCTGATATTGAAACATATGCAACTGCATTTTTTCCACCACTAAAGGAGCGAAATCAATAACTGTTACGTCTTGAAAACCTTGTTTTAATAAATATTCAGCCTCGTATCCACTGCCACAACCTGGAATTAAAATACGCAGATTTTTATCCGTCAGTTGGTCAATGTACGCCTTTAAGGGAGGTGAAATCGTTTTCAAATCCCAGCCAGTTTCTTCCGCTTCGTAGCGGTTGTTCCAGTAATCTTTTGAGAGGAAATCAGTCATATTTTTTTGGATTGCACACGGATATAAGGGATTGGACACGGATAATACGGATTTTATGTAAGAATTTTTAGTTCATTTTCAATCTCAAATATGTTCAATATTATTTTTAAAGACTAAAAAATGAAAATCCGGTAATCCGTGTCTAATCCGTAAAATCCGTGTGCCATTAATTACTTCAAAATCAACTCTTTAATCAATATCCAAGCTCCCATCATCAGCGTAAACCAACCAAAAGCGGGCTTTAATTGTTGATTATCCAATCGTTTTGAAAGGGAAGTGCCAATCAATACACCAACAAGGGCAAGCCCAATAAACGTTCCCAGAAAAATCCAATCTAAATCGTGTTTACCGAGGTCACCAGTAAAGCCAATCAAGGAATTGATGGCAATAATTATCAACGAAGTGCCAACCGCTAATTTCATCGGTAGTTTTACAAAATTTGTCAAAACAGGAATAATTAAGAATCCACCGCCTACGCCCACAAATCCCGTCAGCGTACCTACAAGCAAACCTTCCACGAAAATTAAGCTGTAATTCAATTGTTTAATGGCTTCCGAAATATCATCCATCACTTGCCTTTTCCGAATCATCGCCCTCGAAGCCAAGAGCATCAAAACGGCAAAAGTAAGCATGATTAAACCGTTTTTGGTTAAAATATATTCTCCAAAATGTGCAATTTCATTTGGAATCAAAGGCATCAAATATTTTCGAGTCACAAAAACCATCACAAACGATGGAAACGAAAAAAACAAAGCCGTCCGCAAACTCGCCAAGCCTTTTAACAGATAATTGATGGATGCCACCGCCGAGGTACTTCCTACAATCAATAGCGAATAAGCCGTTGCCAAAGGTGGCTCAATTTTGAAAACATATACTAAAACTGGCACGGTCATTATAGAACCACCACCTCCTAAAAGACTAAGCAACAGCCCAATAGCTACCGCCAAAATATACCCCACTAAATCCATAGATTAATATTAATATATGTTAATATTTTCATTTAATTGGTAAAAAAACTAATAATTACAATCACAATGCTCAATACACTCAATCAATTTCATCACTTCACGTTCTTTTAGGGAATAAAAAACGTTTAAGCCATCCTTTTCAGAGCGTAAAATACCTTTCAATTTCATGTTAATTAAATGATGAGAAAGGAGAGATTGTTCACAATTCAACACCTCGCAAATCTCATTAACTGACAGTTTTTCGTTTTGTGAAAGTAAATCCACAATCGCCAAACGAGTCGGGTGAGCCACGGTTTTCAGAATAAAAGCCGCCTTCTCTAATTTATCTTTATTGATTTGATAAGCAATCATCCTTTTATTTTAGAATTCAGATTTTGATTTTATAATTACAAAGGCTGCACGCCGTTTATTCATATTTCTTTCGCAAATATATGATAATATTTTCATATATCAATATTAAACAAATATTCCCTGACTCATTTTTACAGATTTCTTGAATTCTGTTTTGTCTAAGTCTAATTCAAGTCCTTGATTTTCAAAAAATTGTATCATATTTTGCGTATTAATATTTCCTACTAAATCATCTTCCGCCATCGGACAACCACCAAAACCGCCAATTGCTCCATCAAACCGTTTGCAACCTGCCTCAAGAGCCGTCTGGATTTTCATTTGCCAATTATCTTGATTGGCATGAAAATGAGCTCCAAATTCTATCGTTGGATATTCAGGTATGAGGGAGGTATAAAGTTGTGTAATTGTGTCAGCATTAGCTACGCCAACCGTATCAGAAAGGGCGATAATTTTGATGCCCAAACTGCTTATTTTTTCTGCCCAATAAGCTACAATTTCAGGATTGAAAATATCACCATAAGGATTTCCAAAACCCATCGAAAAATAGACAACCATCTCTTTCTCAGATTTTTGACAAAGATTTTGAATTGCTTCAACCATTTTAAAAGCCTCTGCAATGGAGCTATTCGTATTTCGCTGTTGGAAGGTTTCTGAAATAGAAAAAGGAAAGCCTAAATACTTGATTCGGGGGAAACTAACTGCAGTTTCTGCACCCCGAAAATTGGCAATGATGGCTAATAATTTGGTGTCAGATTCCTCTAAAGCCTCATAAACTGCGGCAGTATCAGCCATTTGTGGAATCGCTTTAGGCGAAACAAAACTACCAAAATCAAGCGTATCGAAGCCAACTTTCAGAAGTTGATTAAGATAAGCAATCTTATTTTCAGTCGGAATCCAGTTTGCCCAACCTTGCATGGCATCACGGGAACATTCAGTTATTTTAATTTTCATATGGCTGTAATTTCAATCTTTACAAGCGTTCAAAAAACTTGTAATGGGTTGGGTTTATTCAAAACAAAATTAGCGAAAAAAAAATCCCGCTCATTGCTGAAACGGGATTTACAAAATAAGGTTAGGCTATTAAATCTCAAAATAAGGAAAATTATTTTCTCGACATCACTTTCATGTTATCGAATCCCGCACGGTTTGGATATTCCATCATAATCTTACTGATTACGTCATAAACCAACCCTTCACGGTCTTTGCGATTACGGTCATTAATTTCACCTTTGGCATAACCTTGCCAAATCATGTCCTTTGTCTTACCGTCTAAAAAGTTGATAACAACTCTATTTTCTTCATAATTACGAGAAGAAACATTATTATTACCGCCCCAACCCCATCCCCAATAAGGAGAAAAAGTATTATTAGACTGAACTGACTGCATATTTTGGGCATCCGTTGAAAAACTTACCAAAATATCAGGATTCGAGCTATCGTACTTATAGCCTCTATTTTCCATCTCTCGGGTCATTGCTTGGGTCATGCGTTTTAGCATCAACTGACTGCCCATCACGGCATCCTGCTTTACCTGAGGCATATTATAAAAACCGTAAGTAGTATATTGTGAAAAATTGGCTTGACGGTCATAATCAGAGCGAACCATCAAAGAAGGGCTGCAACTACTCATCCCGAATAGCAAAGCCAAAGCTAAGAAACTTGTTATTATTCTCATTTTACAAAAAAATTAGCGTTTTTGTACAATAGTAAACATCTGTCATTCAGATTAGTACGTATATGCCATAGGCTAATGTAAAATGTTTGGGTTTTGTGTATTTGTACCTTAATAACAATATTAAAACGTCAAGAGTTTTTTATTTATTACGTAATATTAAATTTTTTATCAAAATTTCTTCAAAAATATCGGCATAATTGTTGCTTCATACTAACCAAAGATAATTTTGTTTAAATGCTCGATTCAGATTATAATTTTGAACCTGATTGGTTAACCTTAGTTATTACCCGTGCAAACGAATAATGTATTGTTAATATTTGTTAATGGTTAAAAAATATTTAGTATTTTATTGGGAAATAATATTACAACTACTATCTTTGATTCATCCATTCAGGAACACTTCTCCATAACGGGAACAAAAAATTTCACTATAAAAAAAATAAGATACAATTTGAATAAAAGCTTTACGTTAACTAAATAGATTTATCAAAATGGAAAAAGTCCATGTTAACGACAGTGAACTTGTATCACGTTATATCAAAAATAGTGACGAAAAAGCCTTCGAAACGCTTGTTCGCCGTTACAAATCCAAAGTTTATACCACGATTTATTTGATTGTTAAGGATACCTTCGTAGCCGAAGATCTTATGCAAGATGTTTTTATCAAAGCAGTAGATGTGCTTCGTTCTGGTCGGTATAATGATGAAGGTAAATTTTTGCCCTGGATTCTCAGAATCGCTCATAACATGGCAATTGATTACTTCCGTCGTGATAAACGCTACCCAAATGTTGTATTCGAAGATGGTAGTAATGTATTCAATACCCTCGACTTTGCCGAGGATTCGTATGAAGACATTCAAATTCGTGAGGAGTCTCACGCCCATCTACGAAGCCTGATTAAATTGCTTCCTGATACGCAACGAGAGGTTCTCGTAATGCGTCATTATGAAGACATGAGTTTTCAGGAAATTGCTGATTCTACGGGAGTTAGCATTAATACAGCCTTAGGAAGAATGCGTTATGCGTTGATAAATCTACGCAAAATGATGAGTAAACATTCTCCAAGCTATGATACAAACCTTTACGCAGCATGACGTTATCCGTTACGTTTATCAAGAAACAACGGAAGAAGAAAACAATTTGATTCAGGACGGACTGGTCCATGATTCCGAAATGTTAGAATTTTATTTAGATATGCTTGATGTTCATGCAGGTCTGAATAGAAGTTATCGGCAACCTTCCGAACGTAGCATTAACCATGTGCTTGCGTATTCGAGAGATACAAACAAAAGTCCCCAATTTCACGCTGTATAGCGTGATTGGGGACTTTTTGTTTTTCGATGTTCGTGATTAGATGCGACCGTCGCTCGGTTCGATGTTCGTTTTACTACAAACATCGAACCGAGCGACGGTCGCATCTAATCACGAACATCGAAAAACAAAAAGTCCCCAATCACGCTATACAGCGTGAAATTGGGGACTTTTGTTTGTATCTCTCGAATACGCAAGCACATGGTTAAT
>JANPGQ010000332.1:0-24927 GCA_031423975.1 Cytophagales bacterium
TTGTTGATTTTCAAGGTCTAAACCCGTTTTTAGGCGATATTTATTAGTGGTAAATTGATAATTAAATCCTCCGCCCGCAAAATTTCTTTGAAATGCAATTTGCCCACTTGCTTCAAGTGCTTGTTTACTGGCAAAATCACGATTCAAATAAAAAACTCTTCCGTTGAAGGCGTGTTTTTCGTTGATTTTTTGATCATAAATCAAGGCAATTCTACTTTGTTTGAAGGTTTCGGAAGCATCAAAATCAATATTTTGCTGGCGTGCTTGGGTTCGATTTTTATAAATATCTGCCTGTGTAAGCCCGCCAGCATCCTCGGCTTTGGGGCTATTGATGTGATTTGCTAAGAAAGTAAATTTAGTATTTTCTGAGAAATTATAAATCAGTTTTCCATTGAAAAAATTGCGTTCTAAGGCACTATGGTCACGAAAACCCGTACTGGTCAGGCGTGATGCACTCACAAAATACATCAATTTATTAATTCTTTGTCCAGCTTTAAATTGATAACGCTGTAAACCATAAGCCCCAATTTGCGTTTGAATTTCAGCAAAAGGGCTCGTTGGGTTTTCGGTAAAAATACTGATCACACCACCAGAAGCATTTCCGTATAGTCCTGATGATGGACCTTTGATAATTTCCATGCGTTCCATCGTTCCTACGTCCAAGTTTCCTACTTTCGCTGTACCATCGGGAATGGATTCGGGAATGCCATCTACAATCACTTTGATACCCCGAATCCCAAAAGATGCCCTTGCCCCAAATCCTCGAATTGAGATGCGTAAATCTTGATTAAAATTTTCAGAATTCATGGCAAAAACCCCTGGTACTGCCCCCAATGACTCAAAAATAGACATTTTAGACTGCCCAATTTGTAGGCGAGACTGGTCGATAACGGTGACTGATAAGGGCGTTTGAATATCTTTGGCAGTAAATCTGGAGGATGAAATAGTTACGGCTTGTAGTTCTTGTGTGCGAATTGTAGAATCATTTTGGGCGAAACTTATTATCGAATTTAAGATTAGAAGGAATGTTATTATTTTGTGCATTTTGTTGATTTTTATTGACAAATATACTTGTTTATATTTATTGTCGATACTAAAAATTAATGCCACACTTCCGTATTTTTACTCTACAGGTTCTTTATTATAACGATATGGGTACAAAAAAACCCTGAAAAGTACGAGACTTAACAGGGCTACTTATTATGGGTTGGATTATTAAACTTATATAAAGTAAGGATTATACTTTTGTTAAAGTACAAGGGTCGAGCGGAGACTGAGTCCGAAGCGTCCGCCAACACTTCTTATCAGTACTTCCACTCTTCCATTGTTAATACGGATTTGGAATTGATCATTTTGCAACATCCGTTTTGCGTCCGCCAACACATTGCAGCTTGCAAAACTTTCCTCCCCGTAAGGTCTTTCCCGAAGTCTGCCTTCTAAAAACGTCCGCCAACATTTTTAAATTTATGCTCGCTTCGGGGAAATTTTTTAACCACATTATGAAGCACAGGAAAGGTGAAAATTACCTATACTTTTTTTGTGATAAATTCAGATCTTGCCAAAAAAAAACAAATCAGAATTTTGTTCAGAATCCAAAAAGATAAAATACAGTGGAAAAAATGCAGAGAAATTTCTGCGAGAAAGGAATAATAATTATAAGAATTCCGCCACTTAGTTTTGTCAATTTTGGTTCAGCTATATCAAGGCTTTTGGTTTGAGTTCTCTCTGAAAATTAGGAGAACTCAAACTCCTTAGCTTTACCCATTAACTTCTCGTGGCGGCAAAGAAGATTGGATTTTTTTGTCAATTAAATTTAGAAATCTACGTTTAGAAATCTAATTAGTTTGTTTCAAAGGTCGTGCCAAACTTTATTGGCACTTTAAATATTCGGTTTTCTTTTTTCCGAAACCCATACTTATCTGGCGGAATCGCTTGGATAATTATCTTTTTACAAAAGGCGTGCCAAGTTTTTGTAATTAATAAAATATATCCTAACTCTATATAAAAAAAATATTCGCTTTGGAAAATTTTTGTACTTTTGGGGCGGGATAGCTTTATTATCAGTTTTACAATTTTCCCTGTGCCTGTACTACGGCAATAGCCACCATATCCACAATTTCTCGGACGGTACTGCCTAATTGTAATACGTGAACGGGCTTTTTGAGTCCTAATAAAATGGGACCTATTTTTTCGATTCCCGCTATTTCTTTTACCAAATTATAAGCAATATTTGAGGCTGAAAGATTGGGGAAAATTAAGGTATTTGCTTTGTTTTCTGACAAGGGACTGAATGGGTAGTTTTCTTTCATCAATTCAGTATCGAAGGCTAAATGTGCTTGTATTTCGCCAGTGATGACCATTGAGTCATTTTTTTCCTTCAAAATCTCTACTGCTTTTCGCATTTTTACGGCATCATCACCGTCGGCACTGCCAAAGTTTGAATAGGTTACCAAAGCAATTTTAGGCTTGATATTGAAACGTTCTACTTCACGAGCAGTCAATTCAGTTATTTCAACAATTTCTTCGGCACTTGGGTTGAAATTTACGGTGGTATCAGCTAAGAAAATAGGTCCAAAACGGCTTTTTAAAATATACATTCCTGATACTTTCTTGACATTTTCTTGTTTTCCTATTATCTGCAAAGCTGGACGAATGGTATCAGGATAATTTAGGGTTAAGCCCGAAATCAAAGCATCGGCATCACCCGTTTCTACCATCATCGCTCCAAAATAACTTCGTTTTCGCAAAATCCTTTGGGCTTCTACTTTGGTTACACCTTTCAATTGTCGTTTTTCAAAGAAAATCTCTCCATAACTTTTTACCCGATTTTCTTCCTCAACCGAACGGGTATCAATGATTTGGACATTTGATAAATTGATACGATGTGCTTCTAATAATTGATTGATTTTTGCTACATTTCCCAATAAAATAGGAATAGCAATACCTTCATCTTGCACTTCTTGGGCAGCTTTCAAGACCGAAATGTTTTCCGCATCCGTAAAAACTACTCGTTTAGGTTGTTGTTTGGCTTGGTTGATAATGACATTCGTAAGGCTGTTATCAATGCCTAATCTTTTCGATAATTGGTTTTCATACGCCTGCCAATCTGTAATGGGGAATTTGGCAACGCCCGAATCCATCGCTGCTTTGGCAACGGCTGGGGCTACGGTGGTTAATAAACGGGGGTCAACGGGTTTGGGGATAATATAATTTTTCCCAAACATCAAATTGGTTTCTCCGTAGGCAATATTAACGCTATCAGGCACATTTTTCTTGGTCAAACTTGCCAAAGCACGCACGGCAGCAAGCTTCATGGCTTCGTTGATTTCGCTGGCTCTAACGTCTAATGCTCCTCTAAAAATGTACGGAAACCCCAACACATTATTGACTTGATTGGGATAATCTGACCGTCCAGTTGCCATGATAATATCCTCACGAGCCGTGGTTGCGTCTTCATACGAAATTTCGGGCGTTGGGTTTGCCATCGCAAAAACGATACAATCTTTTGCCATAGATTTTACCATATCTTGATTTAAAACATTTCCTTTTGAAAGCCCCACAAAAACATCCGCACCCACCAAAGCATCTGCCAAAGTGGTTTCGGCAGGGAGGTTATTATTGGCAAATTCAATCTTTTTACCATCTAAATTGGTACGGCTTGGATGAATTAATCCTTTGGAGTCGAACATGAAAATGTTTTTCTTGTCTGCCCCCAAAGAATTATACAATCTTGTACATGAAATGGCGGATGCTCCCGCTCCATTGATGATGATTTTTACTTGCGAAATGTCCTTTTTTACTATTTCAAGAGCATTTAATAAACCCGCTGATGAAATGATTGCGGTTCCGTGCTGGTCGTCGTGCATTACAGGAATATTCAACTCCTTTTTCAACCTTTCTTCAATTTCAAAACATTCAGGAGCGGCAATATCTTCGAGATTGACCCCACCAAAAGTAGGTTCAAGTATTTTGACGGTTCGGATAAATTCCTCTACATCTTTGGTATCTAATTCTATGTCAAAAACATCAATATCAGCATAGATTTTGAAAAGAAGTCCTTTGCCTTCCATGACAGGCTTTCCAGCTTCGGGACCAATATCGCCTAAACCCAATACGGCAGTACCATTACTAATCACGGCTACTAAATTGCCTTTGGCTGTGTATTTATAGACATCTTCACGGTTTTCGGCAATGGCTAAACATGGCTCTGCTACCCCTGGTGAATACGCTAATGATAAATCTCGTTGATTGGCGTATTCTTTGGTTGGAATTACTTCAATTTTCCCTGGACGACCTTTTGCGTGATAATGCAGGGCATCTTCTTTTAGATTTGGTTTGTTCATAATGGTTTTGTTTTTTTTTAGAATACAAATATGAAGGCTATTTCTTGTAATACATAAAAAAAGCGTGATTCCACTAAACTAAATGTTAAGTGGAATCACGCAGTTAAGTATCTTGTTTGAATGCAATTTAACCGTTATACTACCGTATTTCTTAAAACGCCAATTCCTTCAATTTCTAATTCTATTATATCACCAGGTTCGAGTGGGCGATGTACCGAAAACATATTTTCAATCAAACTCCCCCAACCTACTGTACCTGAACCCAAAATATCACCTGGAAAAAGTGAAACATTATTTTCAGAAGCACGCTCTATCATTTGCTCAAAATTGAAATAAACAGTTTTGTAATTTCCATCACAAATGGTTTCGCCATTGATGCGTGAGGTCATTTTAACATTTAATCTATCTCCTTTTATTTTGGGAACACTGATGGGATCAGTGAATACGCTTTCGTCCATCGGAATACGATATTGTTCCATTTCATCGGCTGTTACGATACAGGGTCCAATGGCGTTGGCAAAATCTTTCCCTTTGTGTGGTCCGAGCGGAATTTCCATCTCTACTTTCTGAATGGCACGGGCCGTCCAATCATTAAAAATGGTATAGCCAAAAATGTATGGACGGGCATCTGCTGCATTAATATCCTTGCCTTTTTTGCCAATAATACAAGCCATTTCTAACTCAATATCCAATTTAGTTTCTTTGGCAGGACGTTTGATTTCATCATCTGGTCCATAAATGGCTTGGTGATTGGTAAAATAGAAAATGGGCATATCGTACCATGAAGCCCCAATTTTATGACCAAAAGACCGAGAAGCATTTTGCATGTGCATCTCGAAACCAATATAATCTCTAAAGCTGGGTGGATTGGGTAATGGAGCTAATAATTTTACTTCATCCAGTGCATAATGTGCTTTTACATCGCCCAAATCTGCAATAATTTTAAAATATTCTTCATTGTTTTGGATAAATGAAAGCATATCTTTTGGCAAATCGGCATGGGCTTGTGGCATATCAACTACGCCATCAGCTTGCAACCAGCCAATACTGGTTTTTTGTTCTTTATTTTTGAATGTTACGAGTTTCATTTGATTGATTTACGATTTGCGATTAATTTGATTGGGCGGCATTCCGCTTACGATTTATGATTCAACAAAAGCAAAGCAATCGTAAATCATTTAATCGTAAATTGGTTATATTTCTTCTGTCAACGCCATACCAGTTTTGCCCATGAGCATACCCATATTTGCCCCTTCTGGTAAAGGTTGGTCGTTGTATTCCAGCACTTCCCAAGCTCCCAAGGTTTCAGAAACATCAACTACCATTTTGCAACGGTCGTAGCGACGTTTCATATATCTATCGAAAACTTCCGAAACTTCTGCTTCTTTTTGCAATTCTTCAATCAACACAACTGCATCTTCAATTGCCAAAGCCGCTCCCGAACCCAACTGTGGAATGGTAGTATGTGCGGCATCACCCAAAACAACTACTCGGTTTTTGTACCACGGAGCGGGCATTTTGAGCGTTTCTAAACTTCTGTAATTCACTAATTTGGCATCGGTTACTTGCGGAATTAATTCTTGAACAAGTGGCATTGGATAAGCAGACATATACCCTTTTAGTTTTTCAATTAACTGGTCTTCTGGAATTATTGGATTATCGCCTTCGGCAGAATTTAGGAATATGTAGCACAAGTCGGCAGTCATCGGAATTACGCCTAACTTGTGTTTTTTATTGAAGAAAATATAGCCAGTATCTAAATTAGCAGGACGTTTGAAAGCATAACGCCAAACCGATAATCCTACATAATTTGATTGGAAATCACCAAAGATGAGTTTGCGAACTTTTGAACTAACACCATCGGCAGCAATCACAATATCGTAGCTTCCCGTAGTACCATCGGTGAAGGTTACATTAACTATATTTGGTTGATTATCGATGGATTCTACTGAAACGCCCATGCGATATTTCAAGCCTATTTTTTGTGCTTCGTCAAATAATACATCATGCAGAATTTTGCGTGAAATACCATTGTGACTTGGAAATCGACCGATTGGAGGTGTTCCTGCTTCGCCAATTTGAACACCGTGAGGCAAGCAAAGTTTCACTTTTCCATAAGGCGAGCCTCTACGCATGGCTTCATCAGCCACACCAATTGCATCTAAAGCTCTGAGGGCATTTGCCTGTTGAATAATTCCTACGCCATAAACATTAAATTCTTTATGGATTTCAACAACATCAACTTCAAAACCAGCTTTTTTTAAGCCAATAGCAACCGATTGACCTCCTATGCCAGCACCTACAACTAATATTTTTTTTACGTTTGACATGATATGATTTGTTGTAAATTATTCAAATATTGCTACCGCTCTTGTCCAACCGGCACTTGCTTTTTCGATTTTTGCGGGAAAGCAAGCTACTTTAAAGCCAAAAGGAGGCAATTGGTCGAGATTTGCCAATTTTTCAATCTGACAATACTCTTTTTCAATTCCTACATAATGAGCTTGCCAAATAACGCCTTGTCTTGGATTTGCTTTATAATCTGCCGCTTGAATATGCAGTGGAATATCCCAACCCCAACCGTCTGTTCCCATTACTTTGATGCCTTGGTCAATTAGCCAATGCGTAGCTTTTGCCGATGCTCCCACGTGGATTTTTACGAAATCAGCATCATGGATTCGCTTGTCAGCATCGCAACGGATTAGTACAATATCGAAGGGTTTTAGAGTATAATTGATAGCTGCCAATTTTTCGATTAAATCCTCTGTCTCAAACATATAGCCATCAGGTTTATCCGTAAAGTCAAGCACTACGCCATCATGAAAAAACCAATCCAAAGGCATTTCGTCAATCGTGCGTGAGGGTTTGCCTTCGCAAGTTGGATAATAATGATAAGGAGCATCTACGTGCGTACCGCAATGGCTTGTTACGGTCAAAGTTTCACCAGCGGGACCGTTGTCATTGATAAAGCAGTCGGTCATGCCACCAAAAAGCATTGCTCCAATTTTTTTAGCCCCATTTTTATGGTCTTCATAATCAATATGAGTAGCCATTGGCTCTTTTATTTTTTCGGAAATGGTTACCGAAAGGTCTATTATTTTCATTTTGAGATTGATATTTGTTTTTTGGGTAAATCATTTCAAAAGCCTTCCGCCATCAACTGTAATAATATTTCCAGTTGAAAAAGTTAAGGTTGTGGCAACGGCAACGACTGCATTGGCAACATCTTCACCCATCGCAAAACGTCCCATTGGGGTATTATCTAATTGATTTTTCAAGAAATTTGGGTCGAATGTTTTGGTATATTCTCCTTCTACGAAACCTGGTGAAACCGAAACTACTCTAATTTTTGGAGCTAAGGCTCTGGCTAATGAACGAGTCATGGAATCCAAAGCTGCCTTTGAAGCACAATAAGCTACATTACTACCAATTCCATAAATTCCTGCAATGGAGGAGATATTCACAATTAGTGCAGTTTTTTCATCTGATTTTAAAAGTAAACCTTTCATTGCCCGCACCATCGCAAAACTTCCTCTGAAATTTGTTTGCATGATTTTATCAATCCATTCGTCTGAAAGACCTTCTAAATCATCATGCGGAACGGGGGTTGTGATGCCTGCATTATTGACCAAAACATCTAATTTTCCGTATTTTTCCTGAACAAATTCTTTTAATGATGAAACCTTTTGAGCATCGGTTGTTGGAGCTTGGAAAATAGAGTGATGAGTTATGAATGATGAGTTATGAATTTTATTCAATTCCTCTAATAGTTCCTCTGCTTTTTTGATATTTGAATTATAAGTTGCAATAACGGAGTAACCATTCTCGGCAAATTTTTTACAAATTGCCGAACCGATTTCTCCTGCACCACCTGTTACTAAGACTACGCCTTTTAGTGATGAATGATGAGTGATGAGTGATTGGCGAGGGTTCGCTGCGTCTGTATTTGTCATAAAACCTTTTGTATATGTCTATATTTTCGAGTAATGAACTCATCGTTTATCACTCATCATTCATCACTTTTTATATTTTCTCACTCTCAAATCCGCCTGTTCTTTATGTCCTGCGAAGTTTTCGATTTCGCATAATCTTGAACAATATTCCCCAATCATGGCAGAGGCTTCTTCCGTTCTGATTTCTTGATAAGTACAAGTTTTTAAGAATTTTCCAACCCAAAGTCCCCCCGTATATCTTGATGCTTCCTTAGTTGGCAAGGTATGATTTGTGCCAATTACTTTATCTCCGTAGGCTACGTTGGTTTTGTCGCCTAAAAATAAACCACCAAAATTGGTTAATCTATCCAAAAATAAACGTGGATTTTCGGTCATTACTTGTACGTGTTCGCTCGCAATTCTATCTGCTTCCGAGATTAATTCATCTACTGTATCTACTAAAATAACTTGTCCATAATCTCTCCAAGACAGACTTGCTACATCGGCAGTTGGCAAAATGGTTAATTGACGTTGAATTTCGTCCTCAATTTCATTAGCAATTTTTTTACTGGTTGTCAATAAAATTGTTGGTGAAGTGGGTCCGTGTTCAGCTTGTCCCAAAAGGTCGGTGGCACAGGTTTCCGCATCGGTAGTATCATCGGCAATGACTAAGGTTTCGGTAGGTCCTGCAAATAAATCAATGCCTACTTTACCAAATAATTGTCTTTTTGCTTCGGCGACGTAGGCATTTCCCGGTCCTACAATCATATCTACCGAAGCCACAGTTTCCGTACCTAATGCCATCATGGCAACGGCTTGAACACCACCTAACAAATAAATTTCGTCTGCTCCCGCCATTGACATTGCCGCCACCGTAGCCGCTGGAATTTGCCCGTTGATAGGGGGGGTACAAGCAATAACTCGTTTTACACCCGCTACTTTTGCTGTCAGTACACTCATGTGTGCAGAGGCAACCATTGGATAACGTCCACCAGGAATATAACATCCTACTGAATTGACAGGGATATTTTTATGTCCTAAAAACACGCCTGGAAGCGTTTCTACCTCAACGTCTTTCATAGATTCACGCTGAATTTGAGCGAAATTTCTAATTTGAGTTTGAGCGAATGTTATATCATCAATTACCTGTTGGGGCAAACCTGCAATAATTTCTTTGATTTCGGTTTTAGAAAGACGGAAATTTTCGGGCGACCATTTATCTAAATCTGCTGAAAATTCACGTACCGCTGCATCACCATTTTGAGCTACTTTGTCGAGCATATTTTCAACTAATGCTCTCACTTTCAAATCTGACTCTTTGCTTTCGGCATAAGTAATGCCTTTTTTTATTTGTTGTATCATTATTTAATTTACGATTAATTCGATTTACGATTTACGATTTATGTATTGCCAAAAACAATCGTAAATCGCTTAATCGTACTTCGTAAATAAACCTATTCTTTTATCTTCTTTTCAATCCAATCGTACATATTAAATGATTTGGTAAAATCATCCACGCAACAATGAGAAGAGCCACTTGAACCCACTGGAATAATTTCCATTACGTGCTCGCAAGTAAGTGCTTCGTTAGTTTTGTAAGCATTTTCTACGAAATTCTGACGGTCATCACCTCCATGTAGAATATAAGTAGGACATTGGATTTTCTCAGCTACTCCTTCCAGTGTGAAGTTTTTCAATTTCTCACGGGCATCTGTCATATTATCCGCTCCTACGATGTGCTGAACAATTTCTGCTAAGGGGTGATTGTCTGGACGATTTTTCCAAATATCATAATAAGACCAAACCGCTCCGAAAATCATACAAACCTTGAAACGTGGTTCAAAAGCCGCACAACGAGCTGCCATATACCCACCCATCGACACTGCTCCGATACCTACACGAGAAGTATCTACATGGTCGCCAAGATTTGCGATGATATAATCTAAAACTGCCGTTCCCGCAACCTCATAATCAAAACGAGTATGGATATGGTTTAAACGAAGAGAAGCTCCTTGACCAGGTCCATCAACGCACATCATAGCAATGCCTCGTTCGTTGAAGTGTTGGGCAATTCCAAAATATAATTCTTCTGCTAAACTATCCAAACCGCCAAACATGACTACCACGGGTGGATTTGTAATTCCAGATGGAGCAAATAAATATGCTGGTAAAAAACTTCCTTCAAACGGAATGTCCATTTGCAATGGGTTTTCATCAAAAAGGTGAATCGCTTTGATAAAAGCATCACGGCATTTTAGATAATATGGAATTTTACGCTCGTCTTGTAAGTTCATAAAAAACTCACTCGTGCGGAGGTAATTGAAGGCTCTGAGGTAAGTTCTACGAGCGGAAACTGTTTGACCATTTTTGGCAAATTCTTCGGCTAAATCATAGACTTTATCGCCCATTTTAACCCATGCTATATTAAAACTTTCACGGTTGGCAGGGTCAATTTCACTGGCTACTTCTAATATTTCTGCAAATTCACCACCCCCATAATGGGCTTGGGTCAATGCTCTATTTACTTGATATGAGGGCATATACTGCCCTGGAAAATAATGCCACATTTTGATTTTGGATTTACGATTTTGGATTTCGGATTTATTCCATGCTCCTAAAAATATAATAGGTTAAACCTCGCATCATTTGGATTGTAGATAGAAATTTTAGATTCAAATGTTAAATCCCAAATTACAACTCCACAATCCGAAATCACTAAATATCAACAGGTTTTACGCCACCTATTTTGCCTGATTCGGCAGCTACTTTGAATGGATTGGTTTCTCCCCAAGCATCATTTGGATTGTCTTTCAAATAATGAATATCTGGTCCGTGGTCGGGAGCAAAAATTAATCTGGCACAGGCATATATTTCTAATAAAATACCCGTATGTGGTTCCATGATATAAAAGAAGAATCCTTCATCGGCTTTATGGCGTGTGGGTGCTCCCCAAACAGACTTATACCCATTTTCAGTAAACCAATCCAAGGCTAAAAGTACCTCTTCACGGCTATCTACATTGTAGCAAATGTGGTTTAAAATTCCTTGTCCTTCGGGTAAATTAGGATCAGAGAAAACGGCAATATCGTGCGATAAATTCCCGATTGTCCACAATCCGCCAATGGGTGGAATATGATCTTCCATGCGAATTTCATCTGGATTTTTCAAGCCCATTCCTTTCCAAAAAGGTTTTTCGTTGAAAGCATAGCTACCTTTTGCTACTAAATAAGTGATATGGTCGAAACGGCGAACGCACGCAGCCTTCCGATTATTACTGGCGTATCTATCAACGTATATACTTTTGCGATTTCCCGTTTCTCTGAGCCAAGTTACATCCCAAAAAATTTCGTGAGTTATACCCGAAGTAGTTTCAAAACGGTAGGCTTTACCTCTGCCCTTATCAGCTTCTACCCAACCAATTCCCTTGCCAGAGGCCTCTAAATGGGTTACACATTCGTTAAGTGCCTCTTCGCTATCGGCACGCCAGCCTATTGTTCCTAAGCCTTGTTTGTTGGATTGTGTAATTTTTAAGGTATAAAGGAAATAGTCACCCCAAGCTCGTAGATAAACTGAGTTATCATCACGAGCGGTTTCGTCCATTCCAACGATGTCTTTATAAAAGCGGACAGATTCGTCCAGATTTGTACTTAATAACTCTACATGAGCCATCTGCGACAAATAATGTGGGTTTTTAGCCATCTTAAAATTGTTTTTATTCAAGAATTAATGATACAAAAATAATTTAATATTTTATGAAATATTTAGCATTTTACAGGGAATACTATGCAAAATCAGGGAATTATTAGCTTTTTGAATTAATAATTCTGATTTGAAGGTAGTTATAGGCGATAATTTGATTTAAAAGAAGGAAATAAAATTAGCTACTTCATCATCCGATACTCACTTGGTCGCATACCGGTTTGAGTTTTGAAGAAACGGGCAAAATCACTGACTTCGTTTTTACCGATTTTATAGGCTATCTCCGTTACATTTAGATTGGTTTGTTTGAGCAACACTTTTGCTTCTAAAAGGAGCATTTCGTTGAGTAAATCATGGGCTGATTTACCAGTTGTAGTTTTTATACACTTGTTTAAGTGATTGGGAGAAATATTCAGAATGGCCGCATAATCAATGATTTTAAATGTCTTTGAAATATGATTGCCCAAGGCTTTTTTGAATTGTTCGGTTATAATTGAGGCAGCATTAGTAGAGATTGGCTTTGTGTTTTCGGCAAAAGGTTTGAGTTCTGTAAAAAGAGCCAAAAGATAAGTTCTTAGAATATCAAAGCGAGCATTTTTATCGGTTTTATATTCTTTCAAAAGCCTTTCTAAGAGTCTAACAGTATCATTCCTGGCGTTTTCGCTGATACAAACTAATGGATGACTATTAAATTCTAAAAATGGAAATTCCTGAAATAATTCTTGGGGAGAATTATTTTTTAATAACAGCTCCAAATCAAAATGACAGTAAAAGCCTTCAACGTCTTGTCGGATAAATTTATGCGTAGTGATTTGATGAGCGGGCACGAAAAAGAAAGTATTTTCTCCAAATTCATAAGTATCTAATCCACTACTTCGGCTACTTATTCCATTTGTTAGAAAGAAGAAATTATAAACTGTCATTCGCCGAGGTTGTAGGTCGGAGGGAAGTGGAAAATCAATCATTCTAAAATAATCCTCTACTCGATTAATATGAAAATGTTTATGAGCATTGGCAGTGAGTGATGAACCTGAAACACCTCCTTGGAATAGTAGTTCTGACTCTAATTGAGTGGTATCAATAATCGGAATTGCCTTGATTTTAATGTCATTTTTCATATTGCTTGAATTATTTTCTCACAAGAACGAATTGCCAAAGCCACACTGGTAAGTGTTGGATTTGAGGTTGTTGCGGTGGGAATAACCCCATTGCCCCCAACAAAAAGATTATCAAACTCCCACACTTTGCTGTAAGAATCGCAGACTGATTTACCATCATTTTTTGTTCCCATTCGGGTTGTACCTTCATAATGCAAGGATGTCCCCGCAGGCATTAGGGTTTGGTCACCATCTTTGATTACTTTTCCGAAGGCTTCTGCCGCTTGGGTTTGAAAGGCTTTTGCCTGTTCAATTGCTTTCTTATCCGCTTCGGTATAGCTAAATTTAAAATTCATTTTGGGCATTCCCAAATAATCTTTCTCAGTTTCTGAAAAAACGATACAGTCTTGATATTGTACTTCTTTCAAACAGCCCCATCCCAAACCCACAATATGTTTTGGATTTGTAGTGGTTGTGGTTTTCATGGGTGATAAATCCATGTGCATAATCTGCCCATGACAGGGATGATTTGGGGCATCAAAAGGTACCCAAAAAACCCCAATGGTTGGTTCTGTTCGAGTATTTGGGTCGTATGTAGCCACATTAGATGCATCTAAACGGGCATTATTGATTTCATTAACTAAATCATCCTTTAATTCAACAAATGTAAAAATAAAAGGATGCTCATTTAAGTAATGCCCTAATGCTTTGGGGCGAATACCCGAAGCCCACAACAATTGTGGTGTTCTAAAAGCATCAGCCGCTACTATCACAATTTTGGCGTGTATCTCTTCTTGATTACCTGTTGGCAAATGTTCAATAACCGCACCTTTAACGGTCGTACCCTCAAAAATCAATCTTTTGCAAAGGGTTTCGTTGCGTAACGTAAAATTGGGATTTTGGAATGTATCCCCTAAAATCAAATCAGGCGCTGTCCAATATCGTTCGCCACTTTCTCCTAATTTGCAAGCTAATGGCATGGTTTGCACCTTTCTGTCGTCAGCAAGTTTATCATCAAAAACCTTACTCAGCGTATTTTTTATCGTTATACTTTCGGGAGATTCGGGAAATGCCTCTTGCGTTACATGGAGCATTTTAGCAGATTTTTGGAGAATATCATCCATTTCTTCTTTGGGAATAAAGGGTACTCTTTCTTCATTGCCAGGAATTGGGCAGGCACAAGTCCAATGAATACCCATGCCGCCAATATTACTTGATAAAGATGCAGCGGGCATTTGGTTTTGAGCCAAATCTTCGATGGAATCTGTAACTAAATGCGTACCTGCACGAGCCAATAATTTAGGGCTGAGTTCTCCTCGCTGTACTGCGGCTGCACGTTCTGCCACTGAAACCATCGGATATGCTTCTTTTTTATTGCCCTGCGAAAGGATTTGAGCTATTTCTACGGCTTTGGGGTCAGCTATATTTTTTAGGTGTTGTCCAATTTTATCCGAAACTTTTGGTCCTAAATCTATCATTAAGATTTTTGCATTGGGCTTTGCTTCTGAGAGAATTCGGGCGAATGTAGCTCCATTTGGTCCACTTCCGATGATTAAAATATCTGTGTTCATTTTAAATATTTCAATATTTTTTTGAAAAGTTTATGCTGTTTTTCAACTTGGTCAAAGGCATTAAATTCATCGGTAAATGCTGACCCTTCGTATTCGCTAACGATATAACCTTTGTATTCACCTTCGTGAAAGGTTTTGAGAATGGTAGCGTAGTCGATAGAAGGTTCGTCCCCGTTTTCATCAAAACCGTAAAACTTGCCGTGTATATGGATAATTTGGGGCATTACTTCTTTCCACATTTCAATCGGTTGGCGACCGTTCATGCTGAACGCCATATTCAAACGTCCAATTTGCGGAGGAGTGCCTCCTAATGCTCCAATTCTCTCAGCCAATTCACCAAATTTTTGAGGAGTTGGCAAGTCTTTTTTCCAAATTTCCTTAGTAATTTCTATCATTTCATCAGTAACGCCCACAGCCTTAAAACTATTTAATAATGCCTCTGGAATTGCTCTCATACAAGTACCCATGTCAGGTATGAAGCCTAATGACTGAGAATTGACGCTATCGAACATTTCTCTCATTTCTATCACCGCTGGGTGATTTACAGCGTAGGGAGTGTGTAGTTCTATACCCATTTTTACGTTGGCTTTTTCGGCAAAAGGGGCAAGTTTACGATAAACCTCGGCTGGGGCGGTCATTTGTACTCTGATTATTGGGAAACCCAATTTTTGAGTTGCTAAAATCTGTGGTTTTATGTATGCTACGGTTTCATCAACCGTCATTTTTTGATGTCTTTTGATGCCAACATCTATATTGGCATCTAAACACACAGGCTCAAATTCATATTTATCAAGTAAGTTTTTTACTTCCTTTTCAGTTTCATTGTTGATAAACGGAAAGCCACGTAAACTCTGAAATCCAATGATTTCCAACCCTGTCCCCAAGTCTCTTTTGCGGGTTTCGGCAATAACATCTTCAAGACTATATTTGCCCGAATTCCATTCGTAGGCATAAGAAAAAAGCGAGGTGGCGAGTTTTATATTCGACATTTTATTGACAGATTAGATTTTTATGAACTACTGAACTTGCCATCAAAGGATTGGCTTCTGGACCTACCAAGATGTAGGGAATGTATAGGTCATATTTGAACTCTATATTATAAACTTTTCCTTTTTCAAGAGGCTGTTCCGATGGTATTTGAAGCGTGCCTTTGTCTAATATAAAAAGCCATTCTTTATCTAATGCAGGTAGTTCATCATAACTAAATTCTTTACTGTTTGCCTTTATTTTTAAAGTTTTTTTGTCGATTTCTTTCCCATCAATTTTTAAATTGAAATCCATACAAGAAAGCGGTAATGAACGATACCAATGCGATTGAAATTGTAACTCAAAACCACCCTCAGAGGATTTTAGAGCATTTTCTGCTAAAATATATTTGTCTAATGGACCCATAGTTTTAGTGATGAGTTATGAACGGTGAGTGATTGTTGAGGTTTTTATTAATACTCATCACTATTTAATGTTGATTGTTTTCTCACTCATACGAATAGAGGGAAAAGGCATATAAGAAACTCTCAGATTGAGCATCAAATTAATTTTGTGTTCACCTTTTGTCAAACCTCCTTCTTTTGGGACGGTGATATACGCTATTTCGCCCATTTCCCAACGGTCTTCTGGCTCGATTTCCATTTGGGCAAGTGAGTAGGTATTTCCATGAACTGTCAATTTTATTACGCCTTGTGAGATTTCTTCTCCATCAATTTTTATCCCAATTTCTTCCACCATTGAAAGACCTAACCCTCGATAGTAAGGTAATCTTGCTCCAAATTGAAAGCCAGTTATTTTTCCGTTTTCGACAACATTCTGAACATCGTCTTCAACAATCATATATTTTTCGAACATCTTTTTTCTATTTTAATAATTTTTCAAACATCACTTGCTGTCTTCTTACTTGCTCTATACTATCCACTTCCATCACATCTTGAATATGACGATTTCCTTCATATTCGCTTGATAAATAACCGTTATAGCCACCTTTTTTAAGCACTTTTATCACATTTTCATAATCAATTCCGTACTCAGTGCAATCTTCAAGCATTTCGTAGAATTTGGCATGAATGTGAAAAATTTTGTCCATAAATGGCAACAAACTTTCGGGATTTGTATAAACATTATGCCTTACTTGTTCTGCCAAAGCAATATCAATAGGGCGTTTGCTCATCCCATGTACTTCCGCAACGATGTATTCTTGCATCACGCCTTTTTCGTATTGATTGCACACAAATTCAGCGATTTTTTCATCAGCCCCTTGCCTAATCATTTTGTCAATCATAACTCTTGGGAGGCGTTTTGTAAAAATACCCATATCAGGAATAAAACCTAAATGAGTTGAACCCGTTTCCTCCATCACTTCATAATGTTTGGTCATCCAAGCGTTATTGATATGCCAAGGCGAATGCACCTCAATCCCCATTTTTACATCATATTTTTCTGCAAAAGGAGCGGCTCTACGCATCAATTCGGGCGTGGTGCTTACAATGATTCGCATCACTTTGCAGCCCAAACGATTGGCAAATTTCAAATCTTTGATGATAGATTCTAATTGCTCATCTTCGGATAATGTTTGCCCTTTAAATTTTTTAAAATCCAAAAACATATCGTGGCAAACTGGCGTTGTGCCGTATGTTTCCATCCAGCCAAACCATTGCTCAACAAAGGCATCTGTCAATTTTGGAAAACCAGGAACACTTTGTTCACCAAGAATTTCTATACCAGTTGCACCTGCTTTTGCGGCGGCTGCAATGCAATCTTCGAGCGACATTTTTTTTAGGAAAAATTCCTCTTGATAACTGTAAAGGCTTACGCCACGTTTGATTTGATCATTCATTTTAAAAGTTTTTAATCAGATTTTTTTGAAGAAAAATTATACCCAATAATCACCACACATATTACTCCACACATAGCCCCAACGGTTACGAAAGTTGGTAGAAGCCCACCGGAAAATTTGGTAATACCTGAAACAAATAGAGGATTTATAAATTGCCCTAAGAAAAAAGCACTTGTCCAGAAACCCATGCCACGACCACGGTATTGAACAGGGAAAAGGCTCAAAGCCCAAGCTACTAATACGGGGATAGTCATGCCGCAACCTAATTGCTGAATCCAGCCAACTGTCATTGCCGAAGTAGCATCTTTTGCCAACCCAATACCCGTAAGACCGATGGCAAAAAAGAAGAAAATCAAAGCCATTTGTTGCCAAAATGGGCGTTTTGAGACTAATTTAAAAATCAATGCACCCAAGGGAACGGCAGTGCTGGCAATGGCACTCATATTGCCCAGTTTTATTTTGTCCTTGATGCCCATGCTATCCAAGGCTCTTGAAAAATGGATGGTGTAAACAAAATATAAAATGGCAAAAAATAGCGTAACGATAAAAACAAAGATGGCAGTTTTTGTAGGAAATTTAGTATCAGGAGCTAATTCATGGTCTATTTCACTACTAAATTTCTCTTGGGGTTCAAATATAAAAATAACTGAAAGTGCAGTAATTATAAATGAAATGGCATAGACCAAAAAAGGGTAATTCCAACCTAAATTGGCTAAATAGCCACTTAATGAAAGCAACAATGCAGCGGCAATTGACCCAAAAAATCCTTGAATCATTAACCATTTGGTGCGGTCTTTGGGAGCAAAATAATCTCCTAAAAGAGTATTGCCAATCACCAACACAAAGGCTTCGCCAATTCCCAAAAGTAATCTACCCGTAATTACGGTATTGAAACCGTCTAAAAAGTAGGGTAAAATACCTCCCAATCCATAAAGCGTTGTAAACCAAATCAATAAGTTTCTTCTGCCAAACTTATCCACTAAAATACCCGCAAATGGAGCAATAATAGCAATGCAAAGCCCTGGTGCAGTCAGAATCATCGGCACAAGTAAGTCTTTATTTTCTACATCTTTGAAATGCTCCATTAAAGTCGGCACAGCGGGCATTAAAGACACAATTGCCATCATGGGCAATTGATTCAAGAGAATCACAACGAGTGCTTGCCAAAAGCCAGCTTTGCGGACAGATTGCGTTCCGCTTAAAGATTGAGTCATTCAATTAAGGTTTATTTCTTACACAAAAATAATATTGTAAATGTTAAATTATTTATCAAAATCATGCTATTAACTGACAAAATCAATCAATTGTGTTTTGATTTTATCATAATAGCGTTTGATTACTGGTAAAATCATCCATAAAAAAAGCCCTAACTTTATGAGAAAGGGCTTTTGGTATAATTGTAGATTATTTCATTTTACTTCAAATACATAACTTCCTGCATTAAGCGGAATCAAAACGCTTTCATTCTCGGTTTTATCTATTTTTATTTTTTTGCCAGATTCTGTAATTTGTTTATTGGCAGGAAGATACAGGGTAGCTGAGCTATTGGCTGGCACCGTACACTTATAAACTAATTTGCCATTTTCTGTTTTCCATTCGCTACTAATTCTTCCGTACATCGAATCATAATAGCCTTTGGCAGTAGTAATTTGACCTGTCGGGTCTGGCGTTGGTTTTAGTATAAACTCCTTGAAACCAGCTTTTTGTGGATGGCGTTGAATACCCAATGAATAATTATACATCCAAGCTGCTACCGCCCCGAATGAATAATGATTAAAAGAATTCATACTATTATTCCCGCCAAAACCATTTTCTACGGTATAGCTATTCAACCGTTCCCAGATAGAAGTTGCTCCATTTGCTACTGAATATAACCACGAAGGATATTGTTTATTGACTAATAATTGATACGCTAAATCATCTTTGCCATTGGTAGAAAGTGCCTCGCTGATGGATGCAGTACCGATAAAACCAGTCATTAACGAATATTCAGGGCGTACAATACCGCCATCGTCTTTATTTTTACGAGTAATGGTTTCGGTTAAATTTTGGATAACGAAAGGTTTATTCTCAGCATTGAAACTGCCCAATGCCAATGGTATAGCATAGGATGCTTGGGTATCAATCAATTGCCCTTTATCCGTTTTGTCTGCTCCTTGTTTCTCATTGGGAGCACCCATAAAGCCAGTTTTTACCCCTGATTTTATCGTTTTATGCGTGGTTTTGTCGATATAAATTTCATTGAAGGCTACTTTGATTTCCTCACTTCTTTTTTTCAAGGCTTGGGCTTCTTCATTTTTACCCAATGCCGTTGCCATTTGGCTCATAATGTCTAAATCATAGGCAAAATATGACATCCAAAATAAAGTATTGTCATTCTTATTACCTTCTGGACTTAACCAATCACCCAATGGACCTTCGTTTAAGATGCCTGTATTTTTATCAATTTTTGTTTCCAAGAAATTGATATACTTTTTCATGGCATCAAAATGTTCTGCCAAAAGCTGAATATCACCGTATTGACGATACGTTTCCCAAGCCACTACGATACCCGCACTGCCCCAAAGTGTACCGCCAAAGCCACCTCCTACGGGAGCGACATCAGTAAAACGTCCATTTTCGGGTTGAATATCACGCATTCCCAAGAGGTGCCTTCTTAAAAATAAATTAGCATCGGTCAAATAAGTAGCACTTTTAGAGAAAACCGAAATATCGCCACTCCAACCCATACGCTCGTTACGGGCGGGTGTGTCGGTAGGAATTGAAAGGAAATTACTACGAAGCGACCAAGTGATATTTTGCCAAAGTTTATTCACCATCGAATTATTGGTTTCATAAAAAGAAGATAATTCTTTTATCGAACTGATTACCAAACCCTTCACCTCTGCTACTGGAATGGCATTTTCAATCCCCGTAATTTCCAAATATCGGTAGCCATGAAATGTAAAACGGGGTTGAATTACCTCATTGCCCCCTTTCAAAATATATTGGTCTTGGGTGAGGGCGGCTCTGATATTTTCCATCATTACCATGCCTTCATTGCCTTTATAGTCGGGTAGATTGGGGTATTTTATTTCGGCATAACGCATATTGATGACTTGCCCTTTTTTGCCATTTTTAATATTTATTTGGGGGAAACCTACCATATTTTGCCCCATGTCATACACAAAAACCTTTGGGCGAACTTCTTCTACGCTCAAAGCATTCAGTGTTTTTACGATAGAAGCATTGTCGCCCATTTGTCCAATTAGTTTGAAATCATCATAGAGTAGGGAATTTTTACGTCCTAATGGGTCGGTAAATGTACCCTGATAAGATGTGCCTTCAAGCGGCATTGCTACGGCTGTTTTCCATAATTTGTAATCATAATTTACTGTATTCCAGTTTTTTATGGCTTCTTCTTTGGTAGCGTCATAGACTTCTCCCTGAAAAAATGAACCACAACGAATAGGTCCATCAGTAAATACTTTCCAATCTTTATCATTGGAGGTAATAAGTTGTTCTGAACCGTCGGCGTAGGTAATTACCATTTTTGCCAAGAGCGATTGTCGGTCTCCAAACCAGTTCCAACTTTCGCCACTGTAGGTGATATTTCCAGACCACCAACCTTCGCTCAACCATGCTCCAATTACGTTTGATTGACCATTTTTCAATGAATTGGTTACATCATAGGTTTGGTACATGTGGGTTTTATTATATTGAGTTAACCCAGGATTGAAATAGTCATTGCTAACTCTTTGACCATTCAAATACATTTCATAAATACCACGAGCCGTAACGTATAAGCGAGCCTTTATGATGGTTTTTGTCTCTGTTTTGAAGACATTTCTCAACATCGGCGTTGCATTTCTGCTTGGATTTGCGGTGATAATTGAATTTTCGGGTACACGATAAGCTCCATTTTCGATGCTCAAACCATTGAAAATACCTTTATTGGCAGCAAGGTTTTCTGAGAAAATAATATTACTTGGATAGCGAAAATTTTTGACTTGAATATCTGAGAAAAGAGCTGATTGTTTTGCTTCCGTTTTGAAACCAATATCTGCTAACATCGGAAAACTGATATAATTATTACCCGCACCCACTGGATTCAGATTCAAACCCTTTGCCGCAAACATGGAAGCGGGTGTCATGGATTTATCTTGTACCTTGTGAGTATCATCTGTTCCATCAATAAAAAACTCAAAAATACCAAAATTACATTCTGTTGCAATTTTATGTTTATCAAATTTATTGGCTTGGTTGATGATTGTTTGGGGAATATTCAAACTTTTCAAGGGTACATCGGCTTTATCTTCATTGGTATAGCCAACTCTATAAATGTTAAGTTTGGCAAAAGTATTTGGGTCATCTGAAAGTGAAGAAATGTCTAATTCAAGGGCTACATAACTTTCATTTTTTTGACGAACAACTGCCATCAGGTTCAGGTTTTTATTTTCCAAACGGCTATCATTTGCTCCAAATAAAAAAGATGCTTTACTTGAATTTTTATCTAATTGAATACTGAAAAGCAATTTGAAAACAGATAAATATTGCGAATATAAAGGCATATCATCATTCCCAGAACCTATCCATTCCGCACCCGACCATGCTTCTATTTTGGGGTTCAAAAAACCTGTTTCAAACCATGAAGAAGCAGTTGATGTTGCCCCAAAATTATCCCAAACGCTTAGTTTCCAAGTATATCGTGTTGTTGGCTTTAATGGTTTACCCTCGTACTGAATGGCATGAGCAAGTCCAGAAATGACTTTTTTAGAATCCCAAATTACTTGATTTTTCTCGTCCGTCATTACAATTTGATAGGCTTTTTGGGCAATTCCACGCTTGGGGGTAGAGCCTTTCATTTGCCAAGAAAATTGCGGTTTTGGTAAGTCAGTACCGAGGGGAGTAGTTTGGTAATTGACTTGCAGTTTTTGGAGCGTGAATTGAGCGTATAATTGCCCAACAGATAGCATAAAAATTACTATCAACAATAAGGTTTTTTTCATCTTTGAGATTGAGTATTGTATTGAATATCAAAGGTAATGATATTCTAAATTTAAGACTCCTGTACCGTCTTGGATGAGGAATCTTTTTTGTGCAAATCGTTCAAAATCATTACTTTAAAAATTACGCCAAAGCTCCTCCATCCGCTTTAATGGCACTTCCCGTAATAAAACTGGATTCATCAGAACACAACCATAATGCTACATCGGCAACTTCTTGGGGCGTACCCATGCGTTTCATCGCCTGAAAATTAATGGCTTGCTGTTTGGCTTCTGGATTATGTGCTAATTTTCTTCTGCCTTCCATAATCATGGGGGTTTCTATGGCGGTTGGGCAAATGCAATTTACTCGAATATTTTGCGTAGCATATTCAATAGCGGCTGTGCGTGTCAAGCCCACTACACCATGTTTAGAGGCGGCATAAGGAGTATTTTCGGGCTGACCAATTAAACCTGCTGCCGATGATAAATTGACAATATTCCCACCGCCATTGGCTAACATTTGGGTCAATTGAAATTTCATACAATACCACGTTCCTGTCAGGTTTACGTTGATTTGTTGATGCCAAAATTCATCAGGATATTCATGCAATTTTGCCGAAAGCGGTCCTGCAATACCTGCACAATTCACGGCACAGTCTAAACGTCCGAAGTGTTTAAGGGTTTGAGCAACTGAGTTTTCGACTTCCTCACGATTGGCAATGTTTACTGCCAAAGCAATGGCTTCTCCGCCAAATGCAATTATCTCATTTGCAGTAGTTTGTGCATTGTTTTCGTTAATATCACACACCACAACTTTGCCACCTTCACGGGCAAAAGATAGAGCCGTTGCTTTACCAATTCCTGAGCCTGCACCCGTTACAAGGCATATTTTGTTTTGAAATTTTTTCATTACTTTTGTGAAAAATAATATTGTTATGAAAACTGTATTGAATCTCTCTGATTTAGACGTTGCCAATGGTGTTTATTCTTATGCTGATTATTTAACTTGGAAATTTGACCAAACCGTAGAACTAATTAAGGGAAAAATTCTACAAATGTCTGCTCCAAGTCGAAGACATCAGGGTATATCTTGGTATCTCAACGGAGTTTTTTTTAATCATTTTGCGAAACATCGTTGTAAGGCGTATGCGGCTCCTTTTGATGTACGCTTGTATGATAAAATAAAATCTCAAAAGGCAAATAAAGATGTTTTTTCAGTGGTTCAACCTGATATTTGTATCATCTGCGACCTTGATAAATTGGATGATAAGGGATGTTTGGGTTCACCTGATTTGGTAATTGAAATACTTTCACCAGGTAATTCTTCCAAAGAAATGAAACTCAAAAAATCACTTTATGAAGAAAATAGTATCAGAGAATATTGGATAATAGATCCAGACCACGAAAATGCTTTTCAATTTCATTTGTTAGAATCAGGCGTTTATAGTCCAGCCACTATTTATGTTGATGACGAAATATTAAATTGTGTTATTTTTCCAGATTTGAAAATTGATTTAAAGGAGATTTTTGCGGCTTCTTAGGTTATTAATTTCCATCTGAAATCGTAGTTCCACCATCCACAATAATATTTTGCCCTGTCACAAATCCACCCGCTTTTGAGGCTAACATTACGGCAATTCCTGCAATTTCTTCGGGTGTCCCCATTCTTCGTAGGGGCGTTAATGATAACCGTTTGTCCATAAATTCCTTATTTTCTTTCAGTCCTTTTGAAAAAGGTGTATCAATCAACCCTGGTGAAATGGAATTTACACGGATATTGTCAGGACCAAATTCTACGGCAAGATTACGAGCCAACTGAATTAACCCCGCTTTTGAAATACCATAAAGTCCTAAGTTTTTATTTCCTCTTACCCCTGCAATACTTGCTAAATAGATAATAGCCCCATCTTTACGGCTTTGCATTTGAGGAACAATAATTTTTGTGAGGTAAATTGCCGCTTGTAAATTGAGTCCAATCGTTTTTGGAAAAGTATCGTGATTTATGGTAAAAAGCCCCCCAGGTTCGCCGATACCCACACAGTTTACCAAAATATCTATTTTACCAAAATTACTGATGGTTTGTTGGTACAAATTATCAATATCAGTTTTTTGGGTCATATCACACACAATTCCTAATACAGAAATGGCTTTGCTTTGAAATTCTTCAACAGTGGTTTTTAAGGCTTCTGGCTCATGACTGGAAACTATTACGGTTGCTCCTTGACTACCCATCGCCTCGGCAATGGCTTTGCCCATGCCCGACGTTGAGCCTGTAATGAGAGCTACTTTGTTTTCTAAGCTAAATAGATTTTTCATAATATGGATTGACCATTTTATAGCAATTTTAAAGATTTGATGTGTGTTTTACGGAAGTCGTCGTTCAAAACGACGACTTCCGTTGATACTCAGATACGCAATTTATTCTAAATTTAGTATTTGAATTTATGATTGATTCGATAGTAAAAACAATTGTAAATCGTAAATCCAAAAT
>JANPGQ010000333.1:0-5560 GCA_031423975.1 Cytophagales bacterium
CCATTCAATAATTTTAGTTAGTTTTTAGCCCTTTGCGAGTCATTTCGCCCCACGATTTTTTACCTTTTATAAGGTCAATATGACCCATCATGGCAGAATACACTAAAAATGGATGGTAGAAAAATGGTTCAGCTAAAGCACTCAAAACCAGTTTTATAATGTCCCGAAAGTCTTTGTATTGGTAATAAGTAATTTCTTCCGCCAAAATTGCCAGCATATTTATCATCACTACGAAACTATACACAAAAAGCGACAGAATGAGAAAATAGGGCCAATTGACGATTCCCATCATTGCGGCAATTACCATCCATATAAGTCCCAAAAATTCAATGATAGGAGCTAAAAATTCAAAGAAAAACCAATAGGGATAACTCAAAAGGCCAATTACACCATATCTTGGATTAAAAAACATTTTTCTGTGATACCAAAGCGTTTCAACCGTCCCACGAGTCCACCGATTTCTTTGGCGACCTAATATTTTCAAGTCTTCGGGAGCTTCCGTCCAACAAAGTGGGTCTGGTATAAATTTCACCTTGTATGGCAAATTATTTTCAACCATGTAGCGGCTCATTCTCACCACCAATTCCATGTCTTCACCAACCGTTGTGGTTTTATAGCCACCCGCTTTTTTTACGATTTCTTTATCGAACATTCCAAATGCTCCCGAAATAAGTAAAAGCCCATCAATAGCACCCCAAGCCATTCGTCCTAATAAAAATGCTCTTAAATATTCCAACACTTGCATTCGGGCTACCCACGATTGGGGAACTCGAACTTTAGTAATAATTCCGTTTTTTATCGTACAAGAATTCACAATTCTTATCACTCCACCCGTAGCAATTACCCTTTTTTTACTGTCCAAAAATGGTTTAACCAATTTTAGTAAAGAATCCTGTTCCAAGATACAATCAACGTCAATGCAAGCCACATATTTACTGGTTGCGATGTTAATTCCAGCATTTAGGGCATCGGCTTTACCCCCATTTTCTTTGTCAACTAATATTAAATTTTTGAAGGCAGGAAGCGTAGATTTATAAATATTTCGGATTTTTTTGGTAGCTAACTCCTCATTAATAGTCAAGTCTATTGGCTCCATTTTATAGGCAGTTACCGCCTTTTCGAGTGTGTCATCTTTACTCCCATCATTCACAATAACAACCTCGAAATCGGAGTAATGAAGCGAAACTAATGACCTTATATTTTCAACAATGGTTAAACCTTCATTATACGCAGGGGCAATCAAAGAAATGCTCGGAGATAAGAATGAAGATAATAAATCAGTATAATTGATATGCTTACTTTTTTTCAGATATTTCCGTAAAGAAATAATTGAGATAGTTCCCAAAATTAAATAGGAAGACATTAAAATAGTGCAATAGCTGAGCAAACCAGTTTGAATAAAATCGCTAATTTTTTTGAACATTATTTGAATCATTACACTTATTATTTAGTGGCATTGATTTTATTTAATTGATTGAAATAAACTGTCTCAGTATCGTATTTATCAGCACTTAGCATTCCCTCTTCCAATAATAAATTGATGCCCTTCAACGCCAATAATTGCGTTTGATGGGTATCCGATTTACTACAAGATACAAAAAAAGAAAAATTGTTGGGATTTTTAAATAGGGCTAAAGTATTTAAAATAGCCACCTTAACATCATTGTTTTGACTAACATATATCTTAATTAATAACTCATTAACCTCGTGTGCATCCATAATTCCTAAAGTTCTAATAACTTCTATTTTTAGGGAGATATCTTTGGTATAAATAAGTGTCTTTAGGAGGGGAATATCTTTTTCTGACTTGATATATGCAGACAACCTACACCCAAAAATGGCAAAAGAGCCACCTTTATCAATCCATTCTGCCAAACCAGGTGGATTTAGAAACATCATTTCATCCAAAATTCCTATAATCCTAAGTTGAAGCCAATCGGTGAGGTAATTATCAAAATTAAAAAGTGCTCGAAGTCCCTTCTCTGGATCTAATTTAATGATGGCAGTCATTAAATAGTTTCTCAAACTATAATCAATAGTTTGGTTTAGTAGATTATCTAAAACCTGAATAGAATCAAGGTTTCTCATTTCTACCAATTCATCTACTCCTTGCAAAATTTCGTGCGTTTTCTCGGATTTAAGCTTCTTTATACTTACTTTATCAAAGTCTTTAAGCCTGTAATAATGTTCAATCATTATAGCAATATCACCCTGCAAATTTTTGTGGAGGCTCATTAGCTCTTCTAAAAACAGCTGTTTTCGATGGCTATTGCTTAAAAAATATGATTCCATTTTTTCAGATTCTTGCGATAATTCTTCATCAAATATTAATTCTGCAATCAGTATTTGGCATTTTTCTTTCAAGAGCATATTTTGAGCATTTCGGATTTTTTTTAATTTTCTAAAACCCAACACAAACACTAAGAATAGACTTCCTAAAATAAAAAATAGAAAAATTAACGAAACCAAAGCCGATGAATTAAAAATATTCAAAAGCGGATGTATGGTTAGTATATTATGAAATATAAACATGAGGAATTATGTTTTTTCAAACCGATAACCGTATGAAAATTTTCTTAATCCTAATAGCTAATTCATTAGGACTGAACGGCTTAGTTACAAAATCGTCGGCTCCAAGTTCAAATGCTTCTAAAACTATTTTTTCAAGTCCCGCCGAACTTAAGACGATAATTGGCATTTTACTTTTCTTTTCATTTCTAACAAAACTGATTATTTCAAGTCCATTAACAAATGGCATCATTATGTCAGTAACTATTAAATCTGGTTCATTTTCTTTAAGATATTCAATAGCATCAAAACCATTTTTTGAAGTAACTACTACATATCCTTCTTTTGATAGTTTAAATGCTAAAGTTTTTAATAGTAATATATCATCTTCAATTACGTGAATAAGCATTTTCTGTATAGTTTATAAGTTAATCAATTCAATTTCCAATCGCTCCAAACTTATCAACAGAATCTTTTGTAATTTAGAATATAGGTTTTCAAGAATAGTAAAATCCTCAATTACTTCTAATTCCAATGTATTAAGAATGGATTCATCATTTATTCCTACAGTATAAAAAGAGGATTTTAAGGTATGGGCAGTGAATTTAATGGCCTTTAAATCTCTATTTTTTATCGCATTTGACAACTCTAACATTACATCGGGAAGGTAGATGAGTGCAGTTTCCATCATCTCTTTTTCAAAGGCTTTATCACCTGCAGAAATTAATCTTAAATTCGTCAAATCCATTAATTTATTGTTTTATCTGCTTAAATTTTGTAACAAAAACTTAAAAGTTTAGACAATTATTTTATTCAATAATCGTACCACCCTTATTGATTTTTCGTTTTAATTTTAAATAAAATTACGCAATTTTAATTTATTATAAATAAAATATTTTGTAGATAACTGATATTTTTTCAACATATACGTATAAAATCAATATTTTTATTTTTGGGAAAAATTAACAGATTTGCACGAATTAAAACACCTTCAAACCTCAAAAACATTAAGCCTTTTTATGGTTATTAATATTTGCTTTGTTTGGTTAGTAATTTTATACCTACTGAAAACCAATTTTGACAGAAAAGTCATCAACAAATTAATTATTGATGACTTTTTTATCTTGAAAAAATGCTTTTCTATTGTAAGCCTATAGACCGCAATGTACTTATCGGAAGAAAACGCCTTGAGTATTACGGCAGGTTGAACAAACAATAAATCAGTCCCATTTCACATACTTCTGCCAGTTGTGTTGCTCTTTGAAACCCAACACTTCCCGGATTTTACGATTTGAAAACAGAGCTTCATGTTCACCCATTTCACGAGTAATTGGCACATTAGGGAAAAACTGTTCAGCCAATTCTTTGGTTGGTATAATTGCCCCGTTGTCATCATTTCCAGCATTGAAAATCTGAAAACCAAGGTCATTTTTTTGCAAACATAAATCAACAATTTGTCCCAAATCACGAGCATCAATATAACAAAAGGCATTTCTGCGTCTTGTTTCGGGGTTTTTGAAAAATTTAGGAAACAGTTCAGTGTATTCATGTGGCTCAATCACATTACCGATACGAAGGGCATAAATATCAAAGCCTGACCGTCGTTGAAAGCTACGTGCCGTTTTTTCATTCACCACTTTCGATAATCCGTAGCTATCCATGGGGTCAACATCATAATCCTCTTCCAAAGGCAGAGAATGTGGGTCAGTTTTGCCATCTGAAAAACAAATACCATAAGTGGTTTCTGAGGAAGCAATAATAATCTTTTTAATACCCAATTTAACCGCCGCTTCAATCACATTGTACGTGCCGATGGTATTCACCCTAAAAGTTTCATTATCGGGCTTAATCAAGATTCGTGGCACGGCCGCAAAGTGTACCACCGCATCAAATGGTGGTACGCCATTGCCAAGTTCCAACTCATCCAAGCCTGTATAAGAACTCATGGCATTAAACATCTGCCCAGAATCTGTAATATCAGCGATTAAGTTATCCACGCCAGGATATTTTAAAGGCGTAAGGTCAACATTCAACACTTTATGTCCTTGTTCAATAAGGTAGGCTACTGCGTGCTTTCCAGCTTTCCCAGTTCCCCCCGTAAAAAAAATTCGCTTTTGAGTCATGTGTTTAAACTATTTGGAGATGGGTTTTATATGGAATTATAAAGCTTATCAAAATTCTTCGTATTCGTATAAAATCGCTAATACGCCAATAACGTAGAGGCTGGAATTCCAAAGTTTTGATAAAGCGTTTTAATCATCTTTAATGTCAATGGTTTTTTCCTATTTAATACTTCTGAAACCCTTGATTTTGTACCAAAATATTTGACCAAATCTTTTTGGGTGAGATTATTTTCTTCCATTTTGTACTTGATAGCCTCAATGGGGTCGAGCTGTGGCATGGGATAATGTTCTGCTTCGTATTTTTCGATTACTAACAGAAGCAATTCTAACATATCTCCTTCCTTGGTATTGGGTTTTGCAGCCCAAACCTCATTCAATTTTTTAAACGATTCTTTATAGTCCGTTTCGTTTTTTATTGGTTTGATTTCAAAATTTTCCATAAGATTCAATAATTTTCTACTGTTTTAGCATCTATTTTGTCATACTCCTTGTGAGTACCAACAAATTTTATCCAACACGCTTTAAATTCGTAGTTGAAGGAGACAATAAGCCTAAATTTATTTTTGGCAATGTTAAAAACGATTCTTTCATTGCCCACATAGTCAGCACCTTTAAAATCTGCAATTACTTCTTGTGGAGTGTCATAATTCCCATTGTTCATTTTTTCATACCAACTTAATAAACCTGTTTTAGAGTCTATATAAATCTCCCAAAATTCTTTCAAAGTGCTTTTTGCGACTATTCTCATAATGATACAAATATACTAATAGTTCCAATATTTGGAACTAAATTGCCCATTAAATTTTCTAACCCATTAAATAAAGAAAGCCAAGTTGACCTTTTTTTGTAGGTAAACTTGGCTTTCAAACCCACTTTCATCATTTGAACAGATTAGTTTATCGAAACTCCGATTCGTGCCTCGCAATGAC
>JANPGQ010000334.1:0-4460 GCA_031423975.1 Cytophagales bacterium
CCTTTGGTTTTGGTGGTAATCATAATCACACCATCTTTTGCCCGTGAGCCATAAAGTGCCGCTGCGGTTGCCCCTTTCAATACACTCATGCTCTCAATATCATCGGGATTGATGCTTGAAAGTCCATCACCACCATCGGAAGTATTTCCTCCGCCTCTCACGCCCACAGAATTATCTGCCCCTGCATTGCCAGGGTTTGTGCCAAAATTGGTATTATCAATTGGCACACCATTTACTACAATCAAGGGATTATTTTGTCCTGAAATAGAAGATTGCCCACGGATCCAATTTTAGATGTTCCTCCTGGGCCCGTACCCAAGGCTGAAATGTTCACCCCCGCAATTTTACCCTGCAAGGCATTCATAAAATTGGGAGAGCGGTTCTCCGTAATTGCCTCCGCTTTGATGGTTGAGATGGAATATCCTAATTTCTTAGCATCACGTTTAATACCCAAGGCGGTTACTACAACCTCTTCTAAGTTTTCAGTATTTTCCGATAGCAAAACACTGATAACTGACTGATTACCAATAGATACCTCTTTGGGAGAGTAGCCTACTAAACTAAAAATTAATGTCCCATTGGCAGGGGTATTAATGGCAAATTTGCCTTGAGCATCAGTAGTCGTTCCTGTTTTAGTGCCTTTTACTAAAATAGAAACGCCTGGAATTCCTGCGGAGGAATTACTATCATTCACCGTACCTGTTATACGGTTTTGGGCTGAAATACCATACCAACAAAAAGTCAGTAAAAGCATCAGCAGTTGTCTAAATCGTACTATTTTTTTCATATTTTTTGAAATTGGGTTTGTTTTGAATAAGATATGTTTGAGAAATGTATGATTTGAATTATTCATTTTTCACCACTGCATGACCACCAAATTCATTACGAAGTGCGGCTACTACTTTTCCCGAAAAAGTATCTTCCTGTAATGACCGATAACGCATCATCAATGACATAGCCATTACGGGAGTGGGTACTCCCAAATCAAGGGCGGTTTCGAGTGTCCATTTTCCTTCGCCCGATGATTGCATGATACCTTTGATACCGTCCAAATTAGGGTCTTTTTGAAAAGCGTTGGCAGTCAATTCCATCAACCAACCTCTGATGACCGAACCTTGGTTAAATAAAGTGGCAATCGCCTCAAAATCAAGCCCAAAGTTGCTTTTTTCAAAGACTTCAAACCCTTCTGCAATGGATTGCATCATGCCGTATTCGATACCATTATGCACCATTTTTACGAAATGTCCACTGCCAGCTTCGCCAGTATGCAAGTAGCCATTGGGAACAGAAATTGCCTTGAAAACGGATTCGCAATGGTCAAATACAGCTTTGTCGCCCCCAATCATAGCACAAACACCATTTCTGGCTCCGCTGACACCACCACTTGTTCCACAATCCAAAAAGTGTATCCCTTTATCTTTCAATGAGTTATGACGTTTTACAGAATCTTTAAAGAAAGAATTTCCTCCTTCGATCAAAATATCGTCTGGACTCAATAATGGAGTAATTTCTTCGATAACTTTATCAATAATTTCTCCCGATGGAATCATTAACCAAATCACCCGTGGGGCGGTCAATTTCAAGACCATTGCCGATAAACTATCCGCCACTCCGACTCCTTCTTTCGCCACATTTTCTCGGCTATTTTCAGCCACATCAAAAGCGATTACCTCAAAGCCCTTATCGTGTAAATTTAACGCTAAGGGAAATCCCATTTTTCCTAATCCAACTAATCCAATTTGCATTTTTACCAATCTCCTAAAAGAGAATTTTAAAGTTTATTTTAATATTATAATCTTGAATTTTTAATTAATACTCATTAACTTATTTCCATTATGGAGTCATATCTTTTGTACGCTGATACAATTCCTTAAATCGCTCTAACTGCTTGTTATAAAATGACTTATCTTCTATTTGTGGAGCAAAAATTATCACAGGAGGATGGGCTGAAAGGTGTTCAAAATCTTTCACATAACCCAATGCCCTCATTGCCATCACGGCACCACCCCAAGCGGAATGTTCGCTGGTATGAGTGATATGTACATTGATACCCAAAACATCCGAAAGCAACTGTAACACAATAGGGGAGACAGCTGTACCTCCGCCAACTTTCACCGATTTGAAAGATTTTTGTTGTAAAGTTCCGATGGTTTCAATGATTTGTTTAATATTTAACATGATGCTTTCCATGACGGCTTTGGCAAGATGCCTACGTGAATGGTGCATGGTTAAGCCGTAAAAAATACCTTGTGCCGACGAGTTCCAAACGGGCGCTCTTTCGCCTTGTAAATAGGGCAAACACAAAATGCCTTCTGCTCCAGGCTCAACGCTATCAATCCACTCGAAAAAAGTTCCGTAATTATTGTCAGCAAAGTTTTTTACAAACCATTCAATTACGATACCACCACTGTTTGAGCCACCACCCACTACGTAATGATTAGGAGCTAAATAATAGCAAAAAGTGCTTTTATTAGGGTCTAAGAGGGGTTTTGAGACTACAGCACGAGCGGCAGCACTTGTTCCCAATGTTACTGCAATTGTACCATTAGTGAATGCCCCAGCTCCTAAATTTGCCAAACAGCCATCACTGGCTCCAATTATTATGGGCGTGCCTTTTGGGAATAATTCGTCATTAATAGTTTGCCTTACGGTGAGCGTATCTACCAAAGTTGGAAGTTGGGTATGGCAAATATTAGCACGTTTCAAACAAGCATCATGCCACTGATTTTTGTGAATATTAAACATTCCTGTAGCACTCGCAATGGAATAATCCGTTTCGTAAACTCCCGTGATTTTCTGTAAAATCCATTCTTTAATGCCAATAAACATTTTGGCATTTTTTACCCAATGAATTTGATTTTCAGAAGCCCAAAGTAGTTTGGCAAAGGGTGTCATGGGGTGAAGCGGCACGCCAACCGAATCGTAAAAAATATCTCCTTCATTATTCAAAATACGCTGAATTACCTCACAAGCCCTGTTATCTGACCAAATCATTAAATCTGTTAATGGATTTCCATCTGCATCTATGGGCAATAATGTGTGCATAGCAGAACTCATACCTACTCCTGCAAGGGTGTAATTTTCATCCACCGTTTCCAAAACCCTCCTGACTGATGCTTGTACGGCTTCCCATATTGTTTCAGGTTTTTGTATAGCATGATTGACGGCGGGATAAAACGTAGGATAAGCCACACCCGTAGTTACAAGCGTGTTGCCCCGTTGGTCAAACGCAATCACTTTGGTACTGGAAGTGCCGAGGTCAAGCCCGATAAAATATGGAGTCATTTTTCTGATATTATTTTTCAAAGGTATTATTTTTCAAAATGTGATTAATTGTAAAATATCAACATTATTTTGTATAATTTAAGCATTTTCACGAAAGGCTTTTGGTGTCATGAAGGTGGCTTGTTTGAAATAATGGGAAAAGTGAGCAACATCTGCGAAATTGAGTTCAAAGGCAATTTCTGAAATATTTTTATCAGAATATTTCAATAGTGTTTTCATTTCCAACACAAGGCGGTCTTGAATAATATTACTGGCAGTTTTTTGGCTTTGTTTTTTGATTAATCTATTCAAATGATTAGGTGTAACGTGCAACATATCAGCGTATTCCTTCACGCCACGAATACTTTTATAGTGGGCATCCACTAATTTAGTAAAGCGTTCGGAAATTGTTGAATGAATACGATTTTGTTCAGTAATAATATAATCTTGACGGGTATAACTACGATGTGCTGTAATGAAAAGTTGAAAAAGATATGAGCCAATCATCCACTCTCGATTGCTAACTTTTTGGCGGAGTTCATGCTCCATTTTCAGGATTAAAGCCTTTATTTCAGCCGTTTCGTCCTGATTAAGTTCAAATAGAGAAACACCACCACTTAGGAAGGGAAATTGTTGTTGGAGATAGTTGAAATTGGGAACTACCTTCTCAATAAATTTTTCAGTAAATAATAGATAATATCCGTAATATCCTTGGGAAGGCTGCGTGATAGAAAATATTTTATCGGGTGATTTGAAAAAAATAGTGTTGGGCGAATGTTTATGAACAAAATGATTAAGTTCAATATTGGCATTCCCCGTGAGATTGAGACCTATGTAAAAAAAATCAGTTTTTAATGGACCTAATTCTATAGATTGTCCATCGGTAGAAAATAGCTCAAAACCGTCTAAGTGAAGATTTTGAGTCAAATTATTGCCAAAGTCTTCCCCACTTTCAGTACGATGAATCGTTCTGAAATTTGCTAAATCATAAATGGGTATTCCTTCCGTCAAATTCATTGGGGTATTTTACAGAAGTAAATTTACGACCTTATAGAAATATAGAATTGTAATATTTCTACATTTTTTTGTATGATTTAGGCATTGCTTTGGAACTATGTTCTATTTGACGCACAAAAAAACAGACCACAGATTTTATTGATTCTACTGATTTCCACTGAAAAATTAAAAAAATCAGC
>JANPGQ010000335.1:0-18238 GCA_031423975.1 Cytophagales bacterium
TAGAGCAAGTTATTGATTCTTTCACAGAATTAATTGAGATACTTTAAAAATGAATACACTAATTTTAGGTTCGGGCGGACGTGAACACGCTTTTGCATGGAGAATAGCCCAAAGCCCCCTTTGTGATAAATTATTTGTTGCTCCAGGTAATGCTGGAACGGCTCAAGTTGCCGTTAATTTACCCATTGGCTATAATGATTTTGAAAAAATTGCCGAAGCTGTTCTAACTCATGAAATCGAACTCGTTATCGTAGGTCCAGAAGAACCTTTGGTAAAAGGAATAAGAGATTATTTTCAGTCGAGGGAAGATTTAAAGAATGTCCTAATGGTTGGTCCAGATTCAAAAGGTGCGATGTTGGAAGGTTCAAAAGATTTCTCCAAAAACTTCATGGTGAAATACGGAATCCCAACGGCAAAATCTGAAACTTTTATCAAAGATACGCTTGAAGCAGGATTGCAATATCTTGATAATCAGAAACTTCCTATAGTATTAAAAGCGGATGGCTTGGCAGCGGGAAAAGGTGTAATCATTGCCTTAACACTGGATGAAGCCAAAATCGCCTTGACTGAAATGTTGGTAGATGCTAAATTTGGCGATGCCAGTAGTAAAGTAGTCATTGAAGAGTTTTTAACGGGAATAGAACTTTCAGTGTTTGTTTTAACGGATGGGAATTCTTATAAAATTTTACCCGAAGCCAAAGACTACAAACGTATTGGCGAAGGAGACACAGGCTTGAATACAGGTGGAATGGGTGCAGTCTCACCTGTGCCTTTTGCGAATCAAAAATTCATGCAAGCCGTTGAAAATGAAGTAATTATTCCAACGATTGAAGGCTTGAAGAAAGAAGGAATCAAATACAACGGTTTCATCTTTATTGGTTTAATGAACCACGAAGGCGAACCTCAAGTAATTGAATACAATGCCAGAATGGGCGACCCTGAAACGGAAGTAGTTTTGCCAAGAATTGAATCAGATATTCTTTCTCTGATGATTGCCACTGCGAAAGAAGAACTGCACGAAGCCGATTTTACGGTGAGCAAACAACACGCCGTAGCAACAGTGGTAGTGGCGGGTGGTTATCCAGGAGACTATAAAAAAGGTGATGTCATTGTGGGATATGATTCCATCAAAGATGCTACTATTTTTCATGCAGGCACAAAATTAGAAGGCAATTTAGCCGTTACTAATGGAGGCAGAGTAATGGTACTAACGGGAATGTCCAACACGTTGGAAAGAGCCATCCAAAAATCTCAAAAAGCCGCCCACGATGTGCTGTTTGAAGGAAAATACTATCGGAAGGATATTGGGTTGGATGTACTTAGGTATTAGTTAGCCTTACATAAATATAAAAATTATGGGATGTAAATCGTGTTCTTCAGGAAGCTGCGGAACTAAAAATAAAGATGATGGTAAAGTAGGTGGTTGTCAAAACAATGGTGCATGTGGTACTGGCGGTTGCAACAAAATGAATGTATTTGACTGGTTGTCGAATATGGATGTGCCTACTTTTAGTAAATTTAATATCGTTGAGGTAAAATTCAAGGGTGGACGAAAAGAATTTTTTCGTAATAGCAATCAAGTAGAACTCTACGCTGGCGACCCCGTAATTGTGGATGTTCCGAGTGGACATCATTTGGGCTTTGTGTCTTTGCAGGGTGAATTAGTGCGTTTGCAGATGCTCAAAAAGAACGTTAAAGATAATGACGAAGTAAAAGGTATTTACCGTAAAGCCAACGATAAAGACCTCGAAAAACACGAACAAGCCATTGCCCGAGACTATCCGACGATGTACCGTAGTCGTGAAATTATTAAGGAATTAAAGTTGAATATGAAGCTGTCGGACGTTGAATATCAGTCTGATAATACCAAAGCCATTTTCTATTATTCTTCCGATGACCGTGTGGATTTTCGGGAACTAATCAAAACCTTGGCGGGCGAGTTTAAGGTTAGGATTGAAATGAAACAAATTTCGCTTCGTCAGGAAGCCGCCCGTGTGGGTGGAATTGGCGTTTGTGGGCGAGAATTGTGTTGCTCAACTTGGCTTACTGACTTCAAAAATGTAACAACTTCGGCGGCTCGTTATCAAAACCTTTCGCTTAATCCCGTAAAACTTTCTGGGCAATGTGGGCGTTTAAAATGCTGTCTGAATTATGAATTAGAGACCTATATGGATGCTCTAAAAGATATTCCTACCATTGAAAAACCTATACAAACACTTAAAGGAGACGCTTTTTTACAGAAAACCGATATTTTCAAAAGAGTAATGTGGTTTGGGTACAGAGGCGAAGAAAGCAACTGGATTCCTATTACGGTGGATAGAGTCAAAGAGATTTTGGAACTCAATGCCAAAGGTGAAAAACCACAGACGATTGACAAAGCGGAGTCGGCGAAAATTGAGTTAGATTTAGAAAAAGGAAGTGGTCCATTGAACGCAGATTTGGCTCAAATGGATAGAAAATATGGTGGAAATACCAAAAAGAAATTCGATAAACCAAAATCTGACCGTCCAGATTTCAAGACTGAAAGAAAAGAATTTGTTCGTCCTGAAAGAAAGGATTTCAAAAAAGAGATAAGACCAGAACGGAAGGATTTTAAGGCAGAAGTAAAACCACAAAATCCTGCGGAAAAGCCTGTAAATCAGGGAAATAATCCGAATCAGAAAGGTAATAATCCTAACCAAAGACCACCACAAGGACAAGGACAAAAGCCACCGCAAAATCAAGGACAACGACCACAGGGCAGTCAAAAACCACAGCAGCCACGTCCGCAAGGAAATGGAAATGTTGAAGGACAAACGCCTCAACAGCCACGTCCACAAGAAAATGGGCAAGGGCAACAGTCAAGACCGCCACGTCCGCAAGGGAATCAAAAGCCTCAACAAGCACGTCCGCAAGGAAACATAGAGGGGCAAAATCAGCAGCCAAAGCCAGAAGGGCAAGCTCAACAGCCACGTCCACAAGGACAAGGTAACGGGAATAACAACAGAAATAAAAACCGTAATCGTCCACCAAGACCGAATAATCCTAATCCTCCGAAGGAATAAATAATTTATGAGTGTAAAGTTTAGGAGTCTATGAGCCCAACTTTACACTCATAAATTTTATACTTATCAACTCATCAATAAAAAAATGACCCGAATAATCATAGCTATTATTTCAATAATTTTATTCATTTCGTGTGATGAACATACGATTTTGAAGGATAATTATGATATTCCTGATGCCAAATGGTTGATAAAAGATACGCCAACTTTTACTTTTGAAGTGAAGGATATTAATGTTTCATACAATGTTTTTTACAATGTTAGAAACAATAGAAATTACCTATACCATAATCTATATTTGACCCATTATCTAACCGACCCAAACGGTAAAATTATCCATCAACATTTAGATGAAATGATATTGTTTGACCCAACTACGGGCAAACCGTCTGGCGAGGGCTTAGGCGATATTTACGACCATAAAGTGCTGGCTTTCAAAGATTTTCGTTTCCCGATGAAGGGAATCTATAAAATTAAAATGAGTCAATATATGCGTCAAAATCCGTTGCTGGATATAGTGAGTGTGGGTTTTTCTGTGGAGAAATCTGGAAAGTAACATCCTCTATTATTTTAAAACCTTCATCAACCCATGCAAAAATTCCTTCCCTTATTCCCGCTAAATTTGATTGCCTTCCCCATGGAAGACCTCAATTTGCATATTTTTGAACCCCGTTATCGAGAACTTATTAATGAATGTTTAGACAATGGCACAACCTTTGGAATCCCTACTTTTTTAGACGGTAAATTGCCAGGTTTTGGAACAGAAGTAAAGATTTTATCTCTTTCAAAACGCTATGAAGATGGGCGGATGGATGTGCATACACAAGGGATTCGGGTATTTAGGATATTGGATTTTCAGAATCCAGTAGAGATGAGATTATATGCTGGTGGCGTAGTAGAACTGCTTCCAGAACCTCCTGTTAGCCCTTCGGTGATGATTGGACTTACAGAAAGGGTGAAAACTTTGTATAATCTTTTGGGCGAAACCAATTCTTTCGATGTCAATAAACCTCAACCTTATTCTTTCCAAATTGCCCATAAAATTGGGCTTTCGCTTGAACAAGAATATTTACTCTTGAAAATGCCCACCGAGGCCGAGAGACAAGGTTTTCTAATTCAACATTTAGAAAGAATTATTCCTGTTTTGCAAGAGGTAGAACGTACTAAAGAGAAAATTAAATTAAACGGACATTTCAAAAATCTTGACCCGTTGAGCTTTTAAATAAATTTGTTAAGGAATAGTGAAACCAAAACCATTTATTTCTACGTATATGTAAATAACCAATACGGCTATATAATTTTTTTAATATTTTCATTAATTTTACGGTAATAAATCCTCTGTAATTCCTTTATTTTTAAGGTTTTAACCCGCCCGAGAGTATTTGGTTATAAAAGCTATTTATGAATATTCCAATAATCTTTTATTAATCATTCCTTATAATGTTCATAAAATTATACACTCTTCGCTTTGTCTTTGCGACCATTTTACTTTTTTTCAGTACTTCAATTTTTGCTTTTGAAAAGGATTCTCTCAGTATCTCAAAAAGTCATGTTCGTAAGTTTTTCGATATTGAAAAAACCCAAAAAATCATGATGGCTACTTTGGCAAAACCAACGCCTTTTTACAATAGAGATTCTCTCTTAAAGCATTTTAAACAGTTTTTTGCTAAACCATACCTCATTAGTTATCAAGACTACGTGGAGGGGATGTCGGCACAATTGAAGAAAAAAATTAATATTCTGGAATATGATGACATTCGGAACGTCTTTCAATTAGAGCAACTGACCGACCTTCGGGGGCGTTATTCACTCGTGAATAGTGCTACGTGCTTGGTTAATAAGAAAGATGGACATTTTATTAGAATAAAAGATTATGATGGCAGAGATATTATGACGGAGCTTTTAGAAAATGTGGGAAAATACGAAACTGTTGATAATTATAACCAAGGTTTTGCACGAATCAAACAAGGGGAAGTGGGCTACGGCTTTTTGAATATTTGCGGAGAAGAAACCGTAAAATGCCAGTATGCAAAAGCTGAAAATTTTAATGATGGCAAAGCATTAGTAAAAAAGAACAATAATTGGTTATTTGTAGATACGAAAGGACAAGAAACAGATATTTTAAAAAACGTTGTGGATGCCATTGCACTGGCAAAAGGGATTAGTTTAGTCCGATTCAAAAACGGAAAATACGCCCTGATTGACAATCAGTTTGATAAATCTCAAAACCCCATTTCAGATATTTATGATGGAATAGAACCTTTAAATTTAGAAAGGTTTAGAGTTAGAATGGGTAATCAAACCAAAATTATCAATTTAGAAGGAACAGAATTGAGTCAGTTATAAGTGAACAATTAATATCAAACAGTTATCAGTGAACAATTATTAGGAAACTGTTATTTGTAAAAAAAGTATAGAATGAAACTTACTTGGTCAAAATCGCCTTATTTTAACTGATAACTGATAACTGATTATTGCGGTAATATTTTCCAATAAAACTTCACAATTCGCCTTCTGGGGTCAATAGTATTATATTTTATACGATTATCGGGCAATTCTTCGCCCTTGCCTTCTTTTCGTAAATCCACAAAAATTGATTTTACCCCTGTGATATAGTTGAGTTTTTCAAAAGTTATGGTGTTTACCAATTCTCCTACTTCTTCAGCCCTTAATCTTGATAATTCTTGGTTCATACTTGATGAAATTTTCAATAAAGAACTATCCACTGTTTCATGGTATAGGCTCTTTGCAACTTCATCATAAAGCCTTGAGTTAGTGTTGATTGGGTCTGAGTCTGCATAGCCATAGACCACTATTTTTATTCTCAATTTCTTATTAATATACCTGTTGGCAGACGTTACGATAGAATCTAAAATGGGTTCAAAAAAGCCTTGCATTTTGGGTAGATTTTTCTCCGTAATTTTATAGCCGCCCCCCGTAAAAACTATTTCGTTAGGAATCTTGTAGGTAGATACATTGCGCATTCCTTCTTCAATCAAAACAAGGGTCAGCGAATCGTCCAATGCTTTGGCTCTTAGGTCAGCAATAATATTTGTTTTTCCGTCTAAATCACTTTTCAAAGTTTCTTTCAAGGCTTTTTCATCCGTTGCATTTCTTTTGATGATACTATCCCGTTCGGCGATATTTTTTTGAACCAACAGGGCATTCATCGTAAAGATTTTTTCAATCTCTTCATCAATAATACCTTCATCCAATTTTGCTTTCGCAACACTATCCACTTTTCCTGCCGCTTCACCGATACGTTGGTCTTTGGCATAGAAATTCTCAAAAAGTTGCTTGTTGGCAATCATCATTTGCTTGGAAACTTTACCACAAGAAATACAGAAAAGTAAGGACAGAATGAGTCCCAGACGGAGTCCAAGAGGGGTTTTTAAACGTAACATAATGGTTTTATTATTAAATGAGTGGTTTTGTAAAGGCAAAGATAATAGTTTTGTTCAGGATTTTTCTTAAGTTCAATATTGGCTTTTTAAATCAATGATTTATTTCGTATTTTAGGGATAAATTTGATAATCACAAAGGATGACCAATAATTTAGCCATTTTTGAAAAATATTTTCCAGCCACAACTGTTTCCTACTGTTTTGACCTTTGGAATGAACATAAATTTAAGTTTAAAATCACTCGCCCCCGACAATCTAAGTTGGGTGATTATTGTTACAGACGTGATTCTGGACATCAAATTACAGTAAATGCCAATCTCAATCCTTATTCTTTTTTAGTTACATATATTCATGAAGTGGCTCATTTACAGACTTTTAAGCAATATGGAAACAAACCAGAACCACATGGGAAGGAATGGAAACAGCATTTTAGAAATACCTTTCAACCCTTGTTGAAATCTGATATTTTACCCATTGAATTGATTGTTACCCTAAACGATTACCTAAAAAATCCCGCAGCCACAACGCAAGGAGCAAAACCACTGGTGAATGCCCTACGGAAATATGATGTAAATGTGGATGAAGATAAAATTGTGCTAATGCAATTGGAGAAAGGCGTTGACTTTGAGTTAAACGGAAAAATTTTCACGAAAGGAGACTTACGAAGAACTCGTTTTTTATGTACAGATCGAAAAACGGGCAAACGCTATGTAGTTTCTACGAATGCTTTGGTGAAAAAGGTGTGAAAAATAATTAACCATTTTAATCGTTAATTAGTAAAAAATATACTTGAAAAAGATCTCCCCAAATACCCTTTTATTATTCATTTCAGCTTGTTTTTTTCAAGTAAATTTTACCTTTGCCCAAAGTTCAGTTTTAGCAAAAGGCGAATGGATAAAAATTGGCGTAAATACTGCTGGAATTCATAAATTAGACGCCATTTTTCTGCAAAAAGCGGGTTTAAATTTAAGTCAAATTAACCCACAAAATATCAAAATTTATGGTAACGGTGGCGGAATGTTACCCCAAGCTAATGATATTCCCAGAGCAAAAGATTTAATAGAAAATGCTATTTCTATAGAAGGAGAATCCGATGGACGTTTTGATAGTCAAGACTTTATCTTATTTTATGGGCAAAGTCCACACCAAATTTCTTACGATTCACTCACAAAATCTTTCCGCCATCAATTCAATATTTATTCCGATACTACTTTTTATTTTCTGACCCTTTCCGATACCAAAGGATTGCGAATCAAAGACCAAAATTCTGTTGCTGCAACGCAAGAAATTACCACTTTTGACGACTACGTTTTTCACGAAATTGATACTAAAAATATCCTTGCCCAAGCACCTTTTGCGGGTTCGGGTCGCTTGTGGATGGGGGAGGAGTTTGGGGGAAATTCCGAGCAAATTTTCACTTTTAATCTATCAGGATTTGCAGTAAATTCTACTTTGAAAATTACTACTTCAACAGTAGCGGCGGCTTTGGGACAAACTGAATTTAGCATCAAAGCCAATGGGAAGAGCATTGGAGTTTTGCCCTTAAATGCCATCGGTTCAGACCGTTATGATAACAAAGGCTCATTGGCTACAAAAACTTTTACCATCAATTCTGATAATTTTATAACTGCCAATGACCTAAAAATAGGCTTAACTTTCGACCGAAAAGGTCTGACTTCGGGAGCGGGTTATTTGGATTTTATTGGTATTCAGTCTTTAAGAAATTTAAAATTACACGGAAACCAAACGCATTTTAGAGCATTAGAAAGTCTTAAAAATAATTTTTCAAAATACGTGCTGAATGAATCTTCTCAAACCCTCAAAATTTGGGATATTTCCAATCCGCAACAACCTCAAAATCAATTATATCTCTCACAAAATCAGAAGATTAATTTTGGAATTGAGACTAAGAATTTAAAAGAATTTCTTGTTTTTAATAATACCAATTTTCTTGAACCAATTTCCTTCCAAAAAATCAATAATCAGAACTTTCATAATGACGAAGTTCCTGATTTAGTGATAGTTGCCTCTGAAATTCTTAGGAAACAAGCTAATCGTTTAGCTGATTTCAGAAGAGAACACGATAAACTATCAGTATTAGTGGTTTCGCCCCAAGAAATCTATAATGAGTTCTCTTCGGGCAAGCAAGACATTTCTGCCATTCGTGATTTTATGAAGTTTTTATACGCCCGTAATCCGCTGAAATTGAAATACTTAATACTTTTTGGGGATGCTTCTTACGATTATAAAAAACGGATAAATGTAGTCAATAACGAAACCCAAAATATTTTTATTCCAACTTACGAAAGTCGAGAATCACTGAACCCCATTTATAGTTTTTCTTCGGATGATTATTTTGGTTTTTTGTCCAATAATGAGGGAATTTGGGAAGAAACCGATAACGGCAATCACACCCTCGAAATTGGCATTGGTCGTTTGCCCGTCAAGAGCGTACAGGAAGCGGAAGAAGTCGTCAATAAATTAATTTATTACGGAACGAATAAAAATACACTGGGTGATTGGCGGAGTAAAGTCGCTTTTGTGGCAGACAATGGCGATGGCAACATTCATCAATCAGATGCTGATTTTTTTGCGACCATAATGCAAAAACAATCATCTGATTATCAGGCTAATAAAATATTTTTGGATGCTTTTCCGCTCATTTCTTTACCCGAAGGACAACGTTCTCCATTGGCAAATCAACGCATAAATCAAGCTTTTCAGCAGGGTTCTTTAATCGTAAATTATAATGGTCACGGAGCAGAAACGGGCTGGACAGATGAGAAAATCTTGACCGTCGGCGATATTATTAGTTTTACCAATTACAATAACATGCCCTTGATGCTGACTGCCACCTGCCAATTTGGGCGTTTTGATGACCCCTACCAAGTGTCGGGGGCAGAGCTTTCATTACTCAATTCCAAAGGTGGAGCAATTGCCTTATTGACCACTACCAGACCCGTTTATCAAAATACTAATTACGTCATCAACAAAGCTTTTTATGAAGCCGTTTTCAAACCCATCAACGGCAAAATGCCTCGCTTGGGTGATGTTATGATAACCACAAAAAATAACAGTTTACAAGGCGTACTCAATCGAAATTTTTCACTCTTGGGCGACCCTTCTATGAAATTAAATTATCCTGAAAATGAGATAGTTATCTTAAAAATTAATGAAAAAATACCTTCAAAATTCGATACACTGAAAGCATTGAGTAAAGTAATTTTAGCAGGAGAAATCAGGGAATTAGGCGGTCAGAATAAAGTAAATACTTTTAACGGAACAGCTCAAATTACGGTTTATGATAAAGTGAAAAACTTACAAACTTTGGGTAATCAAGGGAGTAAATTTGCCTATCAAGATTATCAAAATATTCTGTTTGAAGGACAGGTAAATGTGAAAAACGGAGAGTTCACTTGCACATTTATTGTTCCCAAAGACATCAATTATCAGTACGGCGAAGGAAAAATATTTGTGTATGCCCAAACAACTGATGCAACCTCTGACGCTTCAGGTTCGTCTAAGGTAATAGTAGGCGGAGCAAGCAATCAAGTAATCTCAGACATCCAAGCACCAAAAGTTAGCGTATATCTGAACGATGAAACTTTTGTGGCAGACGGAGAGACCAACGATAGCCCAATTTTTATCGCAAAGCTATCCGATGAAAACGGACTAAATGTGGCTACCGATGGCTTAGGACATGAAATGTTGTTGACCATTGATGATACTACCAAAGTAATTGTAAATCAATACTTTACGAGCAATTTGGACGATTACAGAAGCGGGGAAATTCGTTATCATTTGAAAAATCTAAAAGAAGGGGAGCATCAATTAAAGTTAAAAGTTTGGGATACTTACAATAATTCATCAGAAAATTCGTTGCGATTTAGAGTAGTTGTTTCCAAAGAAAATACACTGAAAAACGTATTTTGTTACCCCAATCCTACCAACCAGATTACACATTTTAGTTTTGAACACGAACGAGTGGGCGACGACCTTGCGATAAGTATTGAAATTTACGATAGTTACGGACGAACGATAAAGCGGATTAATGAAAATGCCTACAAAATCACGAGTCCCTACGACCAGATTTTGTGGAATATTTCAGAAGATTCAAGCCCAATTGTTACAGGTAACTACTTTTATCGTATTTTTGTAAAATCATTAACTACCAATTATCAAGCAACGGGAATTGGTAGAATAGTGTCCGTTAAATAATTTAACACATCAAATTTGTGATTTAGTTTTGGTTCAAAAAGGTTTATTGATTACTTTTGAACAATACCCAACGGAGTCTATTTTTTTTAAATACTTTACAATTGTGTTATTAAGCCTCGTTTCGAGAAAATTAACCTTAAAGACAATGATTAAAAATGTTACTAACGCTCTCAGAGCGTCTTTGATGCTTGGATTAACACTTTCTTCTGCAAGTATATTTGCACAAGATGCTATCCCTTCACCTGCTATTCCATTTTTATTAATTTCACCAGATGCACGTTCTGCGGGTATGGGTGATGCTGGTGTTGCTATTTCTCCTGGCGATGGTGATGCAAACTCTATCTACTGGAATCCAGGTAAATTGCCTTTTGCGGGTAAAGACATGGGAGTTGCTCTTTCATATTCACCTTGGTTACGTCAATTAGTATCTGATATGGGTATTTTGAGCGGTAGTTTTTATAAGAAAATTAAAAACAACCAAGTATTAGGCGTTTCAATTAATTATTTTGACCAAGGACTTTTCCAAGCAACTAACGCAAACGGACAATCTTTGGGTAACTTCAATTCAAAAGAATACGCTGTCGGAATTACTTATTCTCGTAAGTTATCTGAAAAATTAGGTTTAGGTGTTAATTTGAAATATATCAATTCATCTTTGTTGAGTGGTCTAAACACTACAGCTTTGGGCTTTGATGCTCAACCAGCTTCAACGGTTGCCGCTGATATTGGTATATTCCATACTTCAAAAAGCACTGGCAGTTGGAATACTAACTGGGGTGTAATGATTTCAAATATCTCTGGTAGAGTTTCTTACGGTGGTTCAGAATCGAATTTTATTCCAACGAATTTCAAGGCAGGTATTGCGGCAATCAAAACAATTGATGCACACAATAGATTAACTTTGACATTGGATGCTAATAAATTGATGGTGCCAACGCCAACTAAAGATGCTGCTGGAAAATTGATTCAACCAAGTACAGCAATCGGTGGTATTTTAGGTTCATTTGGAGATGCTCCAGGAGGATTCAGCGAAGAATTGAAAGAAGTAAATCTTTCTTTTGGTGCTGAATACGTTTATAATGATATGTTTGCTTTGAGAACAGGTTATTTTCACAGAAGTGCTGACAAAGGTGGTAATCCATATTTTACAGCAGGTTTTGGGGTTAGATTAGAAAAGAAATATGGTTTAGATTTCGCTTATTTGATTCCTGCGGGCAGTGGAAATCCTTTGGCTCAGACCTTGAGAATCTCGCTTCACGCTAATTTCAATACCGCTCCGAAAGTGATTGCTAACTAATTTTGTAATCACATAGGTATCAGAGGAAAGATAGAGATTTAGAAGTTATTTTTCCCTAAAATATAAATGAGTTCAAAAATGACATTTCTTCGGAAGTGTCATTTTTGTTTTATCCCCTAAAATAAAAATGTTAGATAGAACCATAAGCCCTGATTTTCAGACGATTAAATCCATTAATTTCCCGCTCGTTAAAGCCATCAATTTATCCAACGGAATCCCTTTATATGTTGTAAACGTAGGTGAACAGCCTGTTATCAAAATTGAGTTTAGTTTTGAGGCTGGAAACTGGCAAGAACCTCAAAACGGGGTTTCATTGTTGACTTCCAAAATGATTACGGAAGGGACAAGCAAACATAGTTCTGCCCAAATTAGTGAGTATTTTGATAAATTTGGCTCATTTACGGAGTCTGGACAAGGGCTTGACCGTGCTAATTTTATCGTTTATGGATTGAAAAAACACTTGCCCTCATTACTTCCGATGGTGCAAGAATTGTTGCAAGATTCGGTTTTTCCAGAAAAAGAATTGGATTCTCTGAAAAATATCCAGTTAAATTCATTGCAAGTAAATTCTGAAAAAACTTCTTTTATTGCGAATAAAACCTTCCGAAAAACGATTTTTGGAAATGTTCATCCTTATGGAAATTCATTGGATGAGACGGCAATTGAAGGAATAAATCAAGAGGTTTTATTGAATTTTTATAGCAATTATTGGCAAGGAAAACCATTTAAAATTTATCTTTCGGGCAGTATTTCAGACGTTGAAATTGACTTGATGGAGCAGTTTTTTGGAGGATTAAAAATAGGTCAATCAATTGGAAAAGAACCCTTTATAGATACTTTTTCAACCCGAGGAGAAACTTTGTTGATTGAAAAAGAAGGTGCAATTCAGTCTTCTATCCGCATGGGCAAACAATTGATGACCCGCAAACATCCTGATTATTTTCCGATGCTGTTGTTGAATGAAATCTTGGGGGGCTATTTTGGTTCGAGATTGATGAAAAATATTAGGGAAGAAAAAGGTTTGACTTATGGCATTTCTTCCAATTTAGCCTTGTTTACGCAGGCAGGTTACTTTGTGATAGGTACAGATGTAAAGCGTGAATTTACACAACAAACCATTGATGAAATCCATAAAGAAATTAAAATTTTGCAGACCGAATTGGTTTCTGAAAATGAACTGGAAACTGTGAAAAATTATATGGTTGGGTCATTTGCGGGTTCACTAAATACGCCATTTGACATTGCTGATAGGTATAAAGTGATTTTTTCAGAAAACCTCCCATTAGATTTTTACAAAAATTATATTCCAAATATTCAGCAAATCTCAGCCATTCAATTATTGGAAACGGCTAATAAATATTTGGCATTGGATTCATTAACTGAGATTGTGGTGGGAGGGAAATAAAAAACCAAAAACTTTTCAAAACATATTTGTCTAAAACTCAAAGATTTACTACCTTTGCAGTCCTGTTTAGGAAATGGTTAATCGTTATTGATTTTTAGTATAATTAAATTACTAATAATCAGCTTGATAACAATGGTGGTTAATCATGAACGTCACAACGATTAACATTTAATATTTATAAAGAAATGGCTAAGAAAGGCAATAGAATCCAAGTAATTTTGGAATGTACTGAGCAAAAAACATCAGGCGTTCCAGGGATGTCACGTTACATCACCAAAAAGAACCGTAAAAATACAACGGCTCGTTTAGAATTGAAAAAATACAATCCTTTCATGAAGAAAGTAACTGTACATAAAGAAATCAAGTAATTCAAAATTAGTGATTGGTGATTGGTGATTGGTTAAGTTAAATTAGCCATTAATATAAACTAAAAATCATAAGCTACAAAACTTAACAAGGAAATGGCAAAGAAGGTAGTTGCAACCCTGAAAAAAGAAGGTGGCGTAAAATACGCTAAAATTATCAAAGCTGTAAAAAGCCCAGTTACGGGTGCTTACACTTTCAAAGAAGAAATCATTCTTCAAGATGACGTTATGTCGGCATTGAAAGGATAATTCCTAAAAAAATTATAAAGTCCCCTTGCCTAATCAGGTTAGGGGATTTTTTTTGTTTTATATTTGAATGATATTACGGTACACGCTTTTAAACGGTGAAAGGTAAACGATACAGGATGAACGGTTTTCAAAGAAAATTTATAATATTCTCTGAATTATTTTACGCATCATTCCTAATTGTTTACTGGTAACTAATAACTGTTAATTGTCAACTGAAAACATGGGATTATTTGATTTTTTTAAGAAGAAAGAAACTTTAAATACTGAGGAAAAAGAAACGCTTGACAAAGGATTGGAGAAAACCAGTGATGGCTTTTTCTCTAAAATCAGTCGTGTGGTAGTGGGTAAGTCCAAGGTTGATGAAGAAGTTTTGGATGAATTGGAAGAGATTTTGATTTCTTCTGATGTGGGGGTGGATACGACCCTCAAAATTATCAAGCGAATTGAAGAGCGTGTAGCAAGAGATAAATTTTTGACTACCAATGAATTAGATGGTATTCTGAGAGAAGAAATTGCTGAATTGTTGGAGCAAAATCAATCTCATGACGTTACAAATGCCTTTAAAATTGGGGATGTAAAACCTTATGTAATTTTGGTGGTGGGTGTGAATGGCGTGGGAAAAACGACAACCATTGGAAAATTAGCTTCTCAATTTCATAAAGCTGGCAATAAAGTTATCTTGGGTGCGGGAGATACTTTCCGTGCCGCCGCCGTGGACCAATTGAAACTTTGGGGACAGCGAGTGGGCATTCCCGTAATTGACCATGGTATGAACACAGACCCCGCTGCGGTGGCATACGATGCCGTAAAACAGGCAGTCGAACAGAATGCTGATGTGGTAATTATTGACACGGCTGGGCGTTTGCACAATAAGGTCAATTTGATGAATGAGCTTTCAAAAATTAAGCGAGTGATGCAGAAGTTTTTGCCCGATGCACCACATGAAGTTTTGTTAGTTTTGGATGGTTCGACGGGTCAAAATGCTTTTATTCAAGCTCAGGAATTTACGAAAACAACGGAAGTAACGGCTTTGGCAATTACTAAATTAGACGGAACTGCCAAAGGCGGTGTAGTTATCGGTATTTCAGACCAATTCAAAATTCCTGTAAAATACATTGGCGTTGGCGAGAAAGTAGAGGATTTACAGGTTTTTAATAAGAAAGAATTTGTGGATTCGTTGTTTAAACGGAAATAGGCTATGATTAATAAAAATGCTTTAATTAAAGATTTTAATCAGTTAATGGTTAATCATTATGCTAACCGTTTGGCTAAGATTATTCTTTATGGCTCGTATGCCAGAGGGGATTTTCATGAAGAATCAGACATTGACTTTTTAGTATTATTGAATGATGAAGAAGTATCTGTTACCAAAGAAATTGGAGAGACTAACAATCAACTTTTTGACTTATCATTAAAGCATAATTTTATTCCTATTTCAGCTTATACTATTTCTAAAAATAGTTTTAATTCTTCCAATAAAGCTTTATTCAGATTTATTAAAAAAGAAGGCGTAACTATTTATGAATGAAGATTTAGCGATATATTTTAGCCAAGCCGAAGACAGTTTACAGGCTGCTCGAACCTTGAAATCTAACGGATTGAATAAGAGTGCAGTGAATCACTGTTATTATGCGTATTTTTGGATTGTTCGAGGTTTATTTTTGAGTAAAGATATTTTTACCAAAACTCATACAGGAGTGCACAGTAAGTTCTCTGAAATGTTTATCGCTACTAATTTAATTCCCCAAAAATATGGTCAATATTTAGCTAAATTATTTAGAGAACGTCAGGTTGCAGATTATGAATTGCATGGAGATTTTTCGGAAGAAGATATTGATGAATATATTGCTATGGTAGAAGATTTTACGGAGTTTATGAAAGAAAATTATTCAAAATTATGAAAATATCAGCCCTAATTATTTGTGTTTGTTGCCTGATGACAACGCTTTCTTTTAGCCAAAAAACTAAAAAGAAGGTGCATAAAAGGGTGAAAAAAGTAACAGTAATTGCTAAGCCCATGATTGAGCCAGTGGTGGTTTCTGAAAAAGATATTCAGCAAGGAGTTTGTGGTTCAATTGTCTGGAAATCAGGTAATATGATGCCTTCTCCCGACCGTGAAGCAGTGAAAGCAAAACCAATTCAACGAGAGCTTTTTGTTTATGAATTGACCAATATTGCGGAGGCTACTTTGCAAAATGGATTTTATACAGCTATTGCAAAATCAAAAATTAAAAGCATTAAATCTGACACCGATGGCAAATTTTGTTTAGAATTGCCCGAAGGAGAATACTCGCTTTTTGTGAAGGAAGGAGATAAAGGGCTTTACGCCAATTCATTTGATGGAAAAGGGAATATTTTTCCCGTGAAAGTGAGTAAGGATAAGGTTTCGATAATTTTCTTTACAATTGATTATCAAGCGGCTTATTAGGTGATTTGGAGAGGGAGTGATTTGATGATTTAACAAGACATATTTTTCATAAAAAATGCCCTTTCTTTGCAGATTGGGCATTTTTATTCTCTATTCTCTAAAACCTATTTCTTAAAACTATCCTTCAAACCAACGGTGCGATTGAAAGCTAAATGGTCTGCCGTGGAATCGGTATCTAAACAAAAATAGCCTTTACGCATGAACTGATAATTTGTTCCGATTTGAGCATCTTTCAGACTTGGTTCAATAAAAATTTCAGGGATTATTTGCAAAGAATCTGGATTCAAGAAGCTCTTGAAATCGTCGCCAACTTGTGAGGCATCTTCCAAAATCAAAAGTCTATCGTACAAACGAACCTCCGCTTTGAGTGCGTGAGGTACTGATACCCAGTGAATTACGCCTTTTACGTTGATGCCAGAAGTGTCTTCTCCCGAACGACTATTTTCAAAATAACTACAATGCAATTCAGTAATATTGCCAAATTCATCTTTCACAAAATCATCACATTGAATGATGTATGCTCCCTTTAAACGTACCATTAATCCTGGTCCTAAACGGAAGAATTTCTTCATCGGTTCTTCCATAAAATCGTCTCTTTCGATGTAAATTTCACGGCTGAAAGGTACAACTCTATCGCCTGATTCTGTGTCTTCGGGGTTATTTTCTATGTTTAAATCTTCAGTTTTATCGGCTGGGTAGTTAGTAATTACTACTTTCAAAGGATCCAAAACTGCCATGACACGGGCGGCTTTTTTGTTCAAATCTTCTCTGACGCAAAAGTCTAAAACACTCACATCAATTAAGTTTTCACGCTTGCCTACGCCAATTTTTTCGCAAAAATTACGAATAGAAAGGGGCGTAAATCCACGACGACGAAGCCCCGAAATTGTGGGCATCCGTGGATCGTCCCAGCCCGATACTAAACCTTCTTGCACTAATTGTAATAATCTACGTTTAGACATCACGGTATTAGTGAGATTCAAACGAGCAAATTCGTACTGTTGAGAAGGAAAAATAGCTAAATTTTCAATAAACCAATCGTACAGTGGACGGTGAACGTCAAATTCTAAGGTACAAATTGAATGGGTAATTTCTTCAATGGAATCTGACTGACCATGAGCAAAATCATACATTGGGTATATGCACCAAGCGTTGCCCGTGCGGTGATGTTCAACGTGTCTGATACGATACATGAGGGGATCTCTCATGTGCATATTTGGGTGAGCCATATCTATTTTGGCACGCAAAACTTTTGCTCCATCCTCAAATTTTCCTGCTCGCATCCGAGCAAATAAATCAAGATTCTCCTCTACTGAACGATAACGAAATGGGCTATCCTGTCCCGCAAAATTGGGATTTCCTTTCTGAGCTGCAATCATATCGGCGGCTTGGTCATCCACATACGCCAAACCCTTTTTGATGAGAGCTACGGCAAACTGATAAAGTTGCTCAAAATAGTCGGAGGCGTATAATTCCTGATTATTCGTCCACTCAAACCCCAACCATTTTACGTCAGCTTTGATAGATTCAACGTATTCAGTTTCTTCTTTTTCGGGGTTAGTATCATCAAAACGCAAGTTGGTTTGTCCACCGTATTTGGCTGCCAAACCAAAATTTAGACAGATAGATTTGGCATGACCGATGTGTAAGTATCCGTTTGGTTCAGGGGGGAAACGGGTCAGTACACGCCCCTCATGTTTACCAGATTGTAAATCTTCTTCGACAATTTGTTCAAGGAAATTCAATGATTTTTTTTCTTCTTCCATATTTAAGTTATCAATTATTTCTATTGCCTGAGTGATAATGCTCATTTTAATTCAAACGAGAAT
>JANPGQ010000336.1:0-5874 GCA_031423975.1 Cytophagales bacterium
ATTCCTACCGTGGAGGAAATAGAGAAATTTATGGAAGAATTGAGCAAAAAAAACACTACCCAAGAACGGTTTGACGAAGGATGGACTGTGCTTTCAGTTGACTATCAAGGAGTTATACTGGCTCAAAAGGGTTCTTACAAACGACATATTCAAGGTGGTGAGTACATTAATGTTACGGGTTTTGGCAGAAATCCACAGCAAGGAGATACCCTAAAACTTTTCACCCGAAAAGAACACAAAGACCCCAACGGAGGGTTTTATTTTATTTTTGGCAATCATCAAAGTGAAAATAATCCACAACAAATGGTCAGGGTTTATTTCAATATTCGTCCCGAAGGAAGTCATAAATTAGTAGAAACCATCAGTACCAAACTTAATCATTATCAAGTGCCTTTTCAGTTCAAATGTCTTCATCATGAAAGCCTTTATAATCGTGCAGATACCGCAGTTTTGTACGTTGAAAAAAGATATATCAATCTGACATTCAGGGTTTTAAAACAAATTTATAGTGCTATAAAACCCTATCTAAATCAAGAAGTTCCTGCCTTCACTCGTCGGCTAACTGATGGAATAGGTTTTGCAGAAAATCCCTTAAATCCCAATGAAAGTTTTGGGACAAATTTGAGTAGGATGATTGCCTTGGGCATTCTTTCTGCGACTAATCAGCAAATGTCCAAAAATGCTTGGAAACCCGAAATTTTGAAACAATTCAACATACGACATTTAGATATAAATGCTCTTTATTTAAACCCGAATACCAAATTTCCGTATCAATTTCCAAAATTTAACTAAAATGCAACCTCAAAAATACCTCCTCGAAACTCGTCAGCAATACGGGCAAGATGCTCATAAAATTGCGTTGAAAATTTGCCGTGATGCTATTTGGCATGGCAATGCTTGCAACTGGATTGGGGTATCTAACGAAGACCATTTTGGCACACCCAAAACCTTCGCCAAAGCCTTAAATTTGGATTTCTATAGTGGTACATCGGGCATTTTATACTTTTTAGTTTCGGTCAATAAAACCCTCAAAGATGAGATTTTGGAAGAAACTATTAAAGGCACTGCCAATCAAATTATTGAGCAAATCCCAGCCCTGACTGAATACGGAAAATTGGGTTTTCATACGGGACTTTCGGGTATTGCTTTTGCTTTAATTACAGCCGGCGAAAATCTAAAAAACAAGCAATATACAACGCAGGGACTACAATTGATGGAAGATATTGATACATTAGACTTGTCAAATCAAGGCTTGGATGTCATTGATGGGGCGGCAGGAACTATTCCTTTATTGATACGTTATGCTCAACAATTTGAACGTCCGAATCTTCTGAAAATAGCCCAAAAATTAGGCAATCATTTAATAGATAAAGTTGAAAAAACAGCCCAAGGGAGTTCTTGGAATACGGCTGGACCTCAAAAGCAGAACCTCACGGGACAAGCCCATGGAGTTTCTGGCATTGCCACTGCTTTGTTAGAATTATTTGTAGTAACTCAACAAGAGCAGTACAAAACAACAGCCCTTGATGCCTTTCGTTACGAAAACAATCATTTTAGCCATCAGCACAAAAATTGGGCAGATTTTAGAGATTTCTCACAAATTTCAGGCTTAGGAAATACGCCTATCGATGCCTCATTTAGCTCTTGTGCATGGTGTCATGGGGCGGCAGGCATTGCCCTTTCACGCTTGCGAGGGTATCAAATTTTGAATGATGCAAATCTAAAAAAAGAGGCAGAAATAGCAGTACAAAAAACGCTTGAAGAATTACGATTATTACCCCAAGAAAGCACTTCCTTGTGTCATGGTATTGCGGGAAATTCAGATATTTTAATTACTGCCTCACAGATTTTGGGCAGACCAGAGTTAATACTTAAAGCCACTGAATCAGGTGATTACATCTCCAAAAACTTTATTCAAAAAGATATTCCGCTCACTAATGGGCTACATAATACGTATGACATTCCCGATATGATGTTGGGTTCGGCGGGGGTAGGATATTTTTTATTAAGACTATCAGATACCAAACAATACGAGTCGGTTTTATTAATTACGCCTTGAAATAAACCTTGTGAATAATTCTTTCCTAATATTGATTTAAAAAGCATATTGCTTACATGACGCTCAACGGAAGTCGTCGTTTTGAACAACGACTTCCGTAAAACACCCATCAAATCTTTAAAATTAATATAAAATCCTAAATGTTACGAATCCCTTGTCAAATCAAAAACCGCTTTCATAATCCCCTCCTCCACTTCATCAAAAACCTGTCCACGACGTTCCAAAACAGCTTTCGCTACTTGATTTGCCTTGCGAAGATGATAGGTTTTGAACTCGCCATTACCTGCACTCCACGAAAATGATGGAATATGGCGAGGTTGATAATCCGCCCCAAAGATGTTTGCATTTACGCCTACAACCGTACCCGTATTGAACATCGTATTGATACCACATTTAGAGTGGTCGCCCATGATGAGTCCCGCAAATTGGATACCCGTATTCTCAAATTTATTAGTTACGTAACTCCACAAATCTACTTTTGAATAATCGTTTTTTAGGTTAGAATTATTGGTATCTGCCCCCCAATTGCACCATTCGCCAATGACGGCATTACCCATGAAACCTTCGTGTCCTTTGTTAGCATTACCAAACATGACCGAATTACTGATTTCCCCACCTACTTTACAAAACGGTCCGATGGTGGTATTGGATCGCATTTTTCCACCCATATTTATCACCGAATGTTCCCCAATGGCAAAAGGTCCTTGAATTATCGCACCAGGTTGTATGCGTACATCCTTACCTATATATATACACCCATGCGTAGCGTCCAAAATCGCCGCTTTAATATCAACGCCTTCTTCAATAAAAATCTGAGATTCGTTGTAATAAGCCGTAAAGCGGTCGGTGATGGGTTGAGAAATTCCACCTTTAGTAATTCGAGCAAAATCAGCATTAATTTCTGAACCATTGTGCGTAAAAATATCCGTTAATTGATTGATTGACAGGCATTCACCTTCAAAAATAATCTTGTTTTCAGATGCATCAATCGTAGGGTTATTTTCAGCAGAACGATATGCCAATATTTTATCATTCTTAATGAGAACGGTATTTTTTGGTAAATTCTTAATCACCTCAACCAATTCATCATTTGGACAAACACTTCCATTAATAAAAATATTATCTTCCGATAGATTCATCGGGTATTTTATCTGTAAATATTCCTCAGTGGCAAAGGAAATCTTCGTTTGCAGATAATGCTCCCACTTTTCAGTAATAGTCTGAATGCCGATACGGATTTCCGAAACGGGACGAGTGAAAGTAAGCGGTAATAAAGCCTTGTGGGCTTCTGGAGAGTCAAAAAGGATATAATTCATTTCTTAATCGGTAATATATTCCACAAAATTACAACAAAAAAAGCCTTTCAGATTTCTCCAAAAGGCTTTTTTATCAAAATAGTACGAAATACTATTCAGCAACAACTTCTTTCTTACCGCCAAAACGCTTGTAGAATTTATCAACACGACCCGCCGTATCAAGCAATACATTTTTACCTGTATAAAATGGGTGTGATTGAGAAGAAACTTCAATTTTGAAAACTGGATAAGTTGCTCCTTCAAATTCTGTTGTTTCTGTTGTATTCACGCATGACTGCGTCAAAAACTTGTAATCAGCTGACAAATCGTGGAAAACCACTGCTTTGTAATTTGGATGAATGTCTGGTCTCATGATATTTTTTTGATAGTTTTAGACGATTCCCTGCCGTCTTTTTTTTTAGTTGTAAAGTTGTAGAGTTAAAGAGTTAAAAAGTTTTTACGCTCATAATTCTTAGGAAATCTAAAACACCTTACCAGTTATAAATTTGGGAGCAGAGCCATAACTATTATTGCTAAAACTTCTCTAACTATAAAACTTTATAACTTTTATAACTGCCTCGAAAAAGGACTGCAAAAGTACAAAAAATCTGCCATTTTCCAAAATTATTTTATTGTTAAAAGTTCCAGATTTCAAACAAAAAGTTTTCCACAAATTTTTTCAAAAAAAATCGTTTATCACTTTTCTAAGATAGGGATGCCATAGCAGTCTGATTGTCCGAATCTTACCTTGTACATTACGAATAGAACAAATATTCGGAATATCTTTTTATCAATTTCCTTGATTGGTTTTGGATTTAGAAATTCTTATCTTTGAACTGCATATCACACAATCACACTAAGTAGCATCTGTTTTGTAAAGCTTTAAACTTACCATCCAATTGTTCATTACTTTGGACCGATTCATAATGGTAAGTTAAAAAATTATAAAATAGAGAATTTCAACTCAAATATCAATATCCTTACTTTTAATTGCTGTTGAGATACTTAGCTGAACCACTGAAATTATAAAATACCGCCCCTTGTTTTTGTTTTCAATCTTTACCCCCCAAAACCCGAATCATTATGTACGTTATCAAAAGAGATGGCAGACGTGAGTCTGTAAAGTTTGACAAGATTACCGCCAGAATCGAAAAACTTTGCTATAGCCTCGACCCTTACTTTATTCAACCACTTGATGTAGCTAAAAAAGTTATTACTGGATTGTATGATGGAGTAACCACGAGCGAATTAGACAATTTGGCAGCCGAGACTGCCGCTTCGATGACTACCAAGCACCCTGACTACGCAGTGCTTGCAGCGAGAATTGCAATTTCAAACTTGCACAAAGAGACGCAGAAATCATTTTCTGCCACTATGAAACGCTTGTTCAATTATACTGACCCAAAAACGGGTGAGAACGCAGCGCTATTATCAAAAGAAGTGTATGATGTCATCAAGAAACACGCCGCCGAGTTGGACGGTGCAATCATCTATGACCGTGACTTTGGCTATGATTATTTCGGATTTAAGACCTTAGAAAAATCTTACCTCTTGAAATTGGAAGGAAAAATTGTGGAACGCCCTCAGCACATGTTGATGCGTGTGGCAGTGGGAATTCACGGGGCAGAACTTGAATCAGTTATTGAAACGTACAATCTTCTTTCTGAAAGATGGTTTACGCACGCAACGCCTACTTTGTTCAACGCAGGTACGCCAAAACCTCAGATGTCATCTTGCTTTTTATTAACGATGCAAGAAGATTCTATCGAAGGAATCTATGATACGTTGAGACAATGTGCGAAGATTTCACAATCGGCGGGTGGTATTGGTTTGTCTATCCACAATGTACGTGCTACGGGTTCATACATTAAAGGAACAAACGGAACATCAAACGGGATTGTGCCAATGTTGCGTGTATTCAATGATACAGCACGTTATGTGGACCAAGGAGGAGGAAAACGAAAAGGGTCATTTGCCATCTATTTAGAGCCGTGGCACGCTGATATTTCAGACTTTTTGCAGTTAAAGAAAAATCATGGTAAAGAAGAAATGCGTGCGAGAGACTTGTTTTACGCCCTTTGGATTCCAGATTTGTTCATGCAAAGAGTAAAAGACAATGATACATGGTCGTTGTTCTGTCCGCACGAATGCCCAGGTATGGCGGATGCCCACGGAGCAGAATTTGAGAAATTATATACAGGTTATGAATTGGCTGGCAAAGCTCGCAAAGTAATCAAGGCACAAGATTTATGGTTCGAGATTTTGGAATCTCAAACCGAAACGGGTACGCCTTATATGTTATTTAAAGACCACGCCAACAACAAGTCTAACCAAAAGAATTTGGGTACAATCAAGTCGTCTAACTTGTGTACTGAAATTATGGAATATACTTCCAAAGACGAAGTGGCGGTTTGTAATTTGGCATCGTTGGCATTGCCTAAATTCATCAAAACCAACGAAAGAGGTTTTCAGGTTTTTGACCACGAAGAATTGAAGCGTGTTACGAAAGTGGCAACGCTC
>JANPGQ010000337.1:0-4736 GCA_031423975.1 Cytophagales bacterium
GGGCAAACGCACTTTACTACTGGACATACAGGAGTTTTCCTTGGTCAGCATTTTTAAAAATATCGTTTAGTACGCCAATAAACATTCTCAAAGACCAAACCTTAGCTTTGACTATCGAAAGCCCTTGCTTGAAATATGAAATTGCCAGTCGAGAAGGTTTATTTTTATAGATTTTCTTTTTCTCAATTTTGTTTTCAAGTCCGTGTTGAATGCTTAAAACATACGCCATTACCACGAGATAAACCATTAAACAGATTTTAGAATCTTCACGAAGCGGAACGCCGCCCGAATTAAGTCTTCGAGGTTGAACCCATTGGATTTCAGGTATTTAAAGCAAATTTGACTGGGCGTCCCCCTATGCCACCTAATCCTATACTCATCTAATATTTGTGTTTTATCTTGAAGGGTAGAGATAAAATACACCAACGGTTCTAAGGGGTTATCTTTATCATTTTTGACAATTACCACTGAGTAGGTATTACCTTTCATTTGGAACTGTTTGATAACACTTTTCTTAGTCTTTTTAGCTTTCAGTGCCATTTTCTCCAATTTGCAATATCCGAACCCCAAAGATTCTGAAATAGGTTTTTTGTAGCAAGTTTCACTCATTCGGATGATAAAATCTATCTTTTTGCTTACAAGAAATGATAACCATTTTTCACCAATAAACTGGAGTGCCAGCCCAGTCACAATCTGCCAGTAAAATTTTACCAGAAAGTTGGTAACGCTCACAGGATTCAGTAAAAAGTTTTTGCCGGTCTTCTTCGGAAGAATGTCCCCCTTTTTTATTTAACTGATGCCGAGCGACGGTCGCCAATAAATGGGAATAGCTATACCGTGATAGACAATACATAAGGTCAATAAATGAACGCATTTCTTCCCTCTTTTCCATTGTGTTCCATCCAAAATAAGGTATTTGCGGAGCGCCGCCCGAACCCTCTCTGAAAGGGTTTTATAAATCATTCCCAGAATGCAATTAATGAGTTTGTTATTAGCCGAATCGGAAATATTGAAAAGCGGAATGCCGCCCGACCTTATTAGGCGTTTGTAGTGCGAGCATGAAATAGTCTGTTCATTTTCCAAAAGTTGAGGAAGATAATCTTTCATTACACTCAGGTTAGTTGAGCGAGAGATAATTATGGCATTACAAACAAGTAATAAATCGGGCGACGTTCCGCTTTCTATGAGAGATTGATTAGGCATTCCCCCCTTAAATCTAAAAAATACTCACTAAACAGACATACAACTGGATTGGACTTCACGATAACTTGAATTTTGTTTGGTAGCAAACAAATTACAGAAGTCTATTCAGTTTTAAAACTATTCTTTTGCCTGTATGTCCAGTAGTAAAGGAAGTTTGCCCCACATTTAAGTGATTCCCCATGGTTGTAATATTCCATTGGCAGATTTGGCTCGTTCTTCGGATTTAGATTATCAAGCCTTGTGGTGGGTAGTCAACAATCATTTTAGTGATGAAAATGTTAAAAAATCTAACAATATTGTGGTGAATTTCCTGCATAAACAGTGGCTCAGTGAGTATTGGGGAGATAGGACACTATCATCTTCCGATGGTCAAAGATTTCCAACCAGTGGCAAAATACGCAATGCAACATCCATCGTAAAGTATTTTGGATTCGGCAGGGGAGCGGCCGTCGCTGCGGTTACTTTTTATACTCATACCTCCGACCGCAGCGGCTCTTAGATTTGTGTATTAAATTTTTCCAAGAATTTGTAACTTGGAAATTCTCTCAAAATGAGCGGTTCGCCGCCCGGAGCAAACCAGAACCCGTAGAGAGTGCCTTACCGTCAGCGGCTGAGTTCAAGACTCATGGATCGATTCAAGGCCCTACGGGTTACTATTCACTAAATTCATATAGAAATTTGGGAAAGACCCATGCAAGAGTAATGAATGTAAATAGCTTTTCTGGTTTACAAAATTTAATACTTAAAATCATGAAAAATTACGCATTTTTTATTGGTATTGACATCTCAAAAGAGACGTTAGATTTTGCTTTAATTATTAGAATGTTGTCCAATTCCATCTTCAAGTTACCAATGACAAATTGGGTATTGAGTTGTTCATCAAGCAAGTTAGAAAACATGATAAGTCTTTTTCTTTTGAAAACAGTCTTTTCTGCATGGAGCATACTGGCATATATAGCAACCCTTTGTTGAACTATTTGCACTCAAAAAAGGCTAACACCTGGCTTGAACAAGCAACTCAAATCAAAGCCAGTATGGGTGTTTCTCGTGAGAAAAACGATAAGATTTATTCGCAAAAAAGTGGACTTTACGCTTATAAAAATCGGGAAGATGGCAAATTGTGGACACCTGTTAGTACATCGTATTTTTGCTTGCGTTTCTCGAAGAGAAAAATATAACGAAAATTATATGCAAACATTTGCATGAATCATAGAAATCGAACCGAATACGTTTTGGATGAAATCTTAACTAATAAAACCGATTTGGAAATTTTAGAACACGCAACTGATACCAATGGATATACCGATTTACTCTTTGCATTTTTCAATTTGGTGAACAAAAAACTTATCTCACGTCTCAGAGACTTAAAAGGGCAAAGGCTTTGCAAAATCAAATCAAGCACCGATACTGAGTACAATGATTTAGAATATCCACCCCTGAAATTCACAGGAACGGTCAATATTGATTATCTCAAAAAGAATGTCCATGAGTTACAAAGAGTATCGGCATCATTACAAAATTGAACGGTAACTGCCTCATTACTAATGAATAAGATACAAGTATACCCAAGACAGAACAATTTAATGTATGTCTTACAAGCCTACGGACAGTTAGAGAAAACGGTATTTATCTGTAATTATTTGCTGATACCTCCCATGAGAAGGAGAATTAATCGACAGCTCAATAAAGGAGAACAGTTACATAATTTGAGGTCATACTTATGGTTTGGTAGCGATGGATTTATTCGTAAACAACAAGAAGCTGAACAACAAATTACAGCATTCAGTCTCACTTTATTAACCAATATTGTGATGGCTTGGAATACCGTTTACATTCAAGAAATTCTCGGGGACGCCAAGTCAAAGAACTTAAAGAAGAGGGTTATGAAGTTAATTAAGAGGATTTTGACCATATTTCACCTGCATCTTTTGAACACATTAATCGTTTGGGAAAATACAATTTTAAAGATGAAATAAAACTGGAAGAGAATGGGTTGTGAGCTTTAAGAAAGCCCAAAAGTGGATTTGGCTTTAAGAAAAACTAATAAGATAGTTGGAAACCGTATATTTTCGGTAAATTGTTATAAAAACTTCTAATTTGTCCTTGAATATTTAAGGTTTCCCAATGAGATAAAATCCGTTCTTTAAAATCTTTGAAATTAGTAATTCCCACTTTTTGTTCTAAATAGGCGTAATTAACCTTCACATTGCGACTTAAAAGATAGCATACATCAAAGAAATCTCGCCCTTATTTCGGGGACGGCCAAGGATGGCATGGCATTTCTGAGCAAAAATAACGTCCATGGGCGTAACCGCCATTTCGGTAAGTACCCCAAAACGATTTAGAATAAATCGTTCTTTTGGACAGTCAAATTGCTGTGCTTGTGTATCAAACTGAATCAACAACTTTTCATCTCGAATCGTACTCATTCCTTGCGGATAAAGCATACGAGGATATTTTACTTCATACCGATAAGCGGTTTTTCCTTTGATTCCAACTTCTACTTCGTAGCCTCGCAAGGTAAGTTCTCGTTCCATCAAAGTGGTTCCATCAGCATTAGTTGTCCAGAACGAAGGCCAAAAACCATTCACATCTTGAAGTGTATGTGAAGCTGTGAAAAACTTAATCCTTGCTTTAATACTAATTTCGGTATTGAGAGTTGGATTAAATATACCCTTTGATGAAATAAAGCCAAAATTATAACTATTCGTACAATTTCGGGTTGTCCCGATTTCTAATGCATGGAGGGAAGTATTAACAGCAACATTAGCTCTATTATCTACATAATGGGTATAAGTTGAATTATAATCTGTTCTTGGTGCCTGACCATTAGGGTCAGTATAGTCTTGGCCAACTACATTCCAGTAATTCCTATTAAGATCGGAACTGGTACCATTAAACCCATCATAAAACCCATCTACCCACGCTCCAGCAGCCACTTTACTACTTGATGGTTTGGTGTCATTTGCGGGCTGTGCCATTTCATTTTGGTCACAAGACAGCATTCCAAATGTGAATGCTGTACCTAATAAAAATAATGTCTTTTTCATGATTTGTTTGAAAATTGAATAATTATATTGAGTGGGTAATGTTTTTATAAATAGTGGTTGATATGAGTTTTGAAAGGTTTTTATTGCACTTTTTTAGATTTTGTTAGTTTATTACTTTTATTTGAGGGAAGGGTATATTTGATTGTTGAGTAAACGTACTTATGGAGAAATCAGGAAATACTATCGGATAGTCCGAGAGGGTGATTATCGGACTATGATGGTGATGAAAAGTATAAATGGTTTTGAGGAATGGCGAGGGAGACTTTTATTTTGTGAATTTGATGCTTAAATGAGGATAAGCAATAAGTGTATTTAAGCATCTTGCGTTTTGATTAGTATCAATAAAAAAGGGAGTTGAAATGGATTTATTTCCATTTCAACTCCCTTTTTACTGTTAACTGTTCCCTGATAACTGTCAATACCCCCCTCTAAATTTATAAGTATCTGAAACCTTCTTGATTGCCACCATATAAGCCGCAATTC
>JANPGQ010000338.1:0-2446 GCA_031423975.1 Cytophagales bacterium
TCCTTGGGAATGTCCATTGGCGATGGACATATCCTGCTTTCTTTTTTGGGGACAGTAGTAGTGTATATCGTTTTGGGGCTTTTTGTGAAGTTAGAAGTAATTATGGAACGCTACGGACAGACCCGAAACTATAAAATAGTCTCCAACTATTCCCCTGAAATATACAAACGTTTGGAAGTCATTTTTGAGCAATGTAATCTAACCGCCAAACGAGAAAAACAGATTGTTACCAAAGAAACCCTCACCAGCAATTGGTCGGTACGTGGTCGTTCGTCTAAACACGATAAATTAGTCAAAAAACTGATAGCAGATAAAGATGTTCGGGAATTGGAATGTTAGATTATTTATCTAAAATCTGAAATCTGTTCTCTAATCTAAGGCTTCGCAGTTTTCTTCGAGACACCTCAACTTCCTTCCCATTTTTCAAGATAAAAGAAGTATTCAATTCATCAAAATGACTGATATAGAGCGTATTAAGCAATATTTTACGATGAATTCTGAGAAAACCTAAACCCTTCATTTTCTCTTCCAAGGACTTTAAGGTCTGGCAGAGCAATATTTGTTCGCCATTTTTGAAATGTAGATTGGTATAATTGATTTCGGCTTCCATCAATACTATATTCTCGGGATTGATTGTTCCCGCAATTTTGCCATGAAGATAAATATGTACATTTGGATTAGTGTTCATTGTATTAGAGATAAGATTTTTATTCATTTATTATGACAAAATTGGTGAGAATATTTTACACAAAAAATCCCCAATATTGGGGATAAAAATGTGGAGATTTTGAACGATATTCAGCCCAAAATCTCCCTATAAATCAATAAATAGCAACTCAGTTTGGGAGGTTGTAATATTTTTTTACGGCATCATAGTCAGAATAATCCACCGCTGCTCTACGTCCACCAGCAATACCTCCAGGAATAATTACGTAGCGAATTTGTGTACCTGTAATGCCACTATAGCTTGCGGTAAGCCTAATATTTCCAACGGTCAATACTTGAAATATGGTATAGGTAGTTGTACCAATCGTTTGTGCATAGGGAATGTAATAGACAGATGACCCTATTTTCCAATAAATATGAACATCGCCTTTGTCTAAAATATCTTGGGTCAATTTTGGAGCAGTTACATTGGCAATATAGCTTGTACCACTTCCTACAAAAGTAACATTCACCCAATCTGAATAACTTACATTGGCCGTTCCAGTTGCTCCAGTAGCCCCTGTTGCACCTGTCACTCCCGTAGCCCCAGTAGCTCCATTATTACCATTCGCTCCATTTGTTCCCATCGGACCCACAGGACCAATATCACCTTTTTCGCCTTTGCAGGCATCCAATAAAATAAACATTGCCATTACTACGGCGAAACTGAGAAATTTTGTAATTGCTTTCATTTGTATTATGTGTTAAAGTTTGAGAAATAAGACAGGATTTTGCAAACCTATCGTTAAAATATTAGTCGAGTTTTTCATAAAAATGGAAACAAAAAAGCAAAAAAAACATCGACTACTAATAATCAGTAGCCGATGAAAGCATTAACCATTTCTAACTCTATTCTAATTTCCTTTGCTACTATTTTATGATGATTTAAGGTAAGAGATACATTTCTTTTACATCACAAAATTGGCAGGAAGTTTTTGAAGAAAAAATCCCCAATATTGGGGAGGTGGTGGGGGATTATACTGAAATAAGTGATTTGAGGCGTTTTACTTGACAATGGATATAAAAATAGGTTCAAGCCAGAAACGTGAACCTATTTTTGGGAAAATTAAATCTGTTTTTTCCAAGGAACATAAAAAGTACCAATACTAAAACAAATAAAAGCAAGAATGACGAAGCAATCTTTTATAATATGTGCTTGGTAAAAAATAACAGAAGATTGTTCAAGAATACGACTTGATAAAAAATCTATTAATCCAGCACAACTGCCTATTATCAAAATACTTATGGAAAACCAAAAATGAGGAATTTTTATCAGGTTTCGTTGATTATTAATAGCAAAAATAGCTCTCAGCATTATGCCAGCCAGCAATATTTTAAAAAAATTATCAAGTGAATTACCTATGGTCTGATACTCTTCATATCCCTCTAAAAAACAAGTATTTATGATTATAAAAATTGCAAATCCAATGGAAGTCCATCTAATAAAATTTGCATATTTTTCGCTTTTCAAAGATTGGCTACAGAACAATCCAAGAAAAATTGCATTTCTTAGAAAATAAATAGGGTCAACAAAAAATGTATCATCAATTTTCCAGCTTTGTAAAGTCGGACCTACAATCTTCCAATATTTTGTAGCTAAATCTACAAAAGCACTGGTAAAACTATTAAGTATTACACCTGAAAGGAAATAAAAGAAAAGCCACAATAGGGGCTTTTCTTTGAAATATTTCCACTTGATAATAGCTAATGTTAATGGTAAAAATGAGATAAAAGAACCTAT
>JANPGQ010000339.1:0-4036 GCA_031423975.1 Cytophagales bacterium
TCTTATTTCCAGCCTTTCGGTAACGGTTCAAAGTGAGTAGCGGTTCTTTGCCTTTTTTCTCGCCAGTTTGTGGGTCAATAGTGGTCATTACGCATCTTGCACAAGGTTTTACGCCAAAAAATCTTATCCCTCCCACCGTAAATTCATGCCAGTCATCTTCTTCAAATTCAGTACCGCCCGTAAACACAAAATTGGGTCTAAAACGTTTGATGGTGATGGGTTCAGCCAAGCGATTATTTAAGTCGTCCAAGGCAGATTGACCAATAATCAAAATGGGATAACCATCTGAAAATGAGGTGAGTTCATCACCTTTCAAGGAATAAGTAGCATCCGTTTTTCGATGACTTTCATCCTGCATATATACAAGGCGAGCGGGCATTCCGAGAGCCTGCGTAAAGAAATCGTTGGCTATTTCACCCCCTTCAACCGCCTCTACTTCATCGTCCCAAACGGTAACATTGATAGCGGGCGTATTTGAGTGAGTCGGTGTATGGCTAAGGGTTAACATTTTGCCACTTTTTTTATCAGTAATGACTAAATTATCATCTTTAATGGCTACCTCAAAAAGAGCCAATTGAGGAAATTCTCTTTGAGAAATAAACCGATTATTTTCATCAATCAGCATCCAACGTCTGTCATATTGCAATCCTCGGTCGGTAACTTCGGCTTTGTCTACACGAATGCCACCTAAAGATTTTACAGGATAAATAAATATTTCTGAGAGTCTGAGCATATTTTATGGATTTTTACAAATCTACTAAATAGAACACGGATTTAACGAATTAGACACGGATTAAAATTATGTAATCCTTGCGGTCCGAAGCTTCGGTCTAAACCCTTAAATCCGTGTTCCATAAAGCAATTAATTAACCGCTTTCACCGTAAAACCTTGTTTTCTCAACAAAGCAACAACCCCTTTTTCACCTCCTAAATGTCCCGCACCAACGGCGAAGAAAGTAGGTTTTTCAGCAACTATTTTAGCAATTTTAGGAATCCAATTACTATTGCGAGTTTCTAATAAATCCTTCTCAAACTCGCTATCCGACATCTTAGATTTTGACATATCTTCCAAAAGTAAATTAATATCTTGGCTCTTATAATCATTAATCATAGTCTGAAATTCCGCTTTGCCTTCGCTCCAATTATCCACCATTTGTACCAACATCAAATCTGCCTGTTTCTTCATTCCCATTTTGTCCAAAGCTCCAAATTGGTCTGTTACACTTTCCAAGCCCAAAATTTCTTTATGTTGGTCTTTTGCCATTTTCATAAACGTTTCTTCATAGCTCTGCGTTGGGCAAGCCATCATTTTGGGCAACGCAAAAGAAGCTAAAACAAAGGGTTTCATCTTTGCCATCATCCCGATATTAGTTTTGAGGGTATCTTTGAAAAAATTGGCAACCTTCTGATAATCAGGCTCTGACATTAAATTTTTCAAAGTTGAACCATCTGTCATCATCATATTTTTTTGCATTTCCATCATCATCGAAGGGTCGTCCATATCCAATTCTAAATACACTTGCTGGCTCGTTCCAAACTTCTGTTTGGTGGCTTCGGTCATGATAAAATCGTTCTTGCAAATGATATGAATTGTTCCGTAGAGGTAGGAAGGAGTAGAAAGTCCATTGCCCGAAATTTCATACAATAAGGATTTATCTTCCTTTTGAGCATAGATTTGAGTGAAATAAAGCGAGCTAAAAATTACTGAAATTAAGAACAGTTTAATGGGATTTGTCATTTGATTTTTGATTTTGATGATTTTAAGAGGTTAGTATTGAGGTGGTTTGATCTGTTACAGATTTTCGATAAAATTATTCTTTTTCTTCTAATTCCGCCAAATGCTCTTTGAGTTTTTGGAGATGATTTCCATAAAAAACGTTGATGATGTATTTCATGTAATAATATCCTACGGGAGTCATAATAATAGTAGAAAAAACTATCATCCAAAATTCTGTAGTTGCATTTGGTTGAAAATATTTTATAAGTTCCAAACCTACGACCGCCCCATAGAACATAACTGGAACAACCGAAATATAATTATAAATCGTCAATACTTTCACCTGTTTTTCAAATTGATTCACGGTAAATTTTAAGGTAGTAAGTAAATCATTTTTAAGGTCAATTTCTTTGTATAATTTGACCACTTTCACATAATAAACCAAGCCAATTATAGTATAAATCAAGAAAAAACCAGCCACAAATTTGTGGTAATTAGCTACTTTAGACCACAAAATCACATACAAAAGCGGTGGAACAAATAGGCTACTAACTACCATATCAATATCCAAATTTCGACGTAATTTATCCGAAATAGCCTTTGACTTTTGTTTAATCATCAGCATAACCGATTCATTATCAACATTTTGCTGATAAATTTCTTGCTGTTGAGATGTTTGCCAAATATTTTTAAAATCGTCTAATTCCATATCAATGTACCACGGGAATCCTTCCCGTGCATTTTAGCGTGCTTCACGGCAAGGATTCCCGTGTTACGTAAGTCCTCAATTTCTCTCTAATTCGAGTCATTTTTACTCTCACATTATTTTGAGTAATTCCTACAATTTCAGCAATTTCTTCATTAGATTTTTCTTCAAAATACAACATCACAATAGCCTTTTCTATTTCCGATAATTGAGCAATGGCAAAGTGCATTTGTTGGATTTTTTCTTCGGTATCAGCGTCGTAAATATTATCAGAAATATTCATCAAATGCTCATTCAATTCTACCTTTTGTGGTCGGCGACTTTCCTTTCTAAAATCTGAAATGGCTACGTTCAAGGCAATCTGATAAATCCACGTGGAGATTTTGGATTCTTGCCTAAATTTTGGAAACGCCCGCCACAGTTGAATCACAATTTCCTGAAACAAATCTTTCCTATCGTCAGGGTCGTGCCGATACATTCCGCACACCTTATGCACGATTCCCTGATGTAGTTTGATAATTTCTACAAATTGATTTTCAGTGGATTGGCTCAAATTTGGAGGTTTTTGGGAGATTAGTCGTTAATAATCGTGTAGAATTACAGAAAAATAAAATAGACCACAGATTGTGCAGATTTAACGAATTTACACTGATTGTTCTTTATTTTAATCATCGGTGTAAATCCGTCATATCTGACTATGCGTCCCAGTAAAATCTGTGGTCTAATTAGGGCAAAAAAAAATTACTCAATTTTCAACAAAATCACCTTCTCCGTCTTATCTGTTACCTTAAATCTATCATCAATTCTCATGCCCAATACCCAGACAATTGAACCATTTGAAGTCAATAAATAGACATCTTTTTTGAGGTTTAAAGGTACTTTTTGGTCAATCAAAAAATCGCTAATTAACTTCTTTTTATTCATCCCCAAAGGACAAAACCAATCTCCTTCTTTCCACTTGCGTAGTTGCAAAGGAAAACGTACTTTATCGGCATCCAAACAAGCAATTTTTCGGGCAGTTGGTACAACAAATTCTTCCGTTCTTTCAAAAGATTCTCCGATCAATAACTGCTGATTGCCGACTGCCAATTGCCGATTGCCAGCTTCAATCACCTGACTAACAAACGATTGCAAACTCTTTGGCGTAATCACCAACTCCGTTCGGTCTTTCACGAGTGTATGCGTTGGCGACAAAAATGTCTTACCCGATTCTTTATCAAAAGCCTCAAAAATGTCTTGACTTTGTTGGTAGGTAAAATGATAAGGTTTCAGCAATTCCGACAATTTTATCACGGGTTGCGAAAGCGTTTGGATAGCCTTATAATTCACAAAAACCGCCTGAGCATCAGCCCACGTAATTTGCTTGCGAAGCATCTCAATTTCTTGCTCAAAAATATCTTCTACCGCCACAATCCGTTCAACCGTGTGGCTCATAGAATTCTCCAAATTCGGATTGATTTGCTTCAACAAAGGCACCACTTCATTGCGAATCAAATTTCGCTGATATTTATTGGATTCATTAGAAGAATCTTCTCGCCAAATTACTTGGTTTTCAACTACATAGTCAAAAATTGTTTCTTTTTCAGCAAATAAAAGTGGACGAATAATATGCC
>JANPGQ010000340.1:0-3617 GCA_031423975.1 Cytophagales bacterium
GGCTGATTTCATTAAATTAAATTGGGATAAAAGTGAGGTTTTTGCCCAAGGTACAAAAGATACCGTTGCGAAGAAAACCATTGGCAAACCCGTTTTCAAACAAGGCGGTGAACCCTACGATGCTGATGAAATAAAGTATAATTTCAAGTCCAGAAAGGCAATTATCAAGGGCTTAATCACCAAGCAAGACGATGCTTACGTACAGGGCATGAGTGTAAAAAAAGACGATGAAGACAACCTTTATATTCGCAATGCCGTTTATACCACTTGCAATTTAGAACATCCTCATTACAGCATTAGAGCCCCCAGAATCAAATTGGTGGGCAAAAAAGAGATTGTATCTGGTCCTTTTCATTTTGAACTAAACGAAATTCCTTTGCCCATTGGTTTGCCCTTTGGATTCTTTCCCTACAAACCCCCGCAAGAGAATGGAAGGTCTGGAATAATTATACCACAATATGGCGAAGAAGCCTTTGGACGGGGTTTTTTCCTGACCCAAGGCGGTTATTATCTTGCCATCAGCGAAAAAATTGGGTTAAGATTGACGGGTGATATTTATACAAAGGGCAGTTGGGGACTTAGGGCAGAATCACAATATATCAATCGTTATCATTACAGCGGTAGATTTGATGTAAATTATGGAATAACTAACAGCGGTAAGGAATTTAATGGTACTAATATCAACAACTTTGGGGTGAAGTGGTCGCACTCGCCATTGAGTCGGGGGAGTTCCAGTTTTTCGGCTTCAGTTAATATTCAAAGTAGTGCCAATAATCAATTCAATAGCAATATTGCTTCAAATGCCTATATTTCATCTTCGCTGAATTCTTCGGTTCAATATTCTAAGAATTTTGGGCAAAATATTCGTACCAGTTTTAGTTTGCAAGCCGACCAAAATACCATCACGAAGGCGACCAATGTGAACAATAATTTTTCGTTTGGCGTAAATCAGTTTCAACCCTTAAAGAATAAAAAAGCGGTAACGGAGAAGTTTTGGGATGGTTTGCGGATTGGTTTAGATTTTAATGGTTCAATTGGATTAACCAACCAAATAGCCTTAGATAACCGTTCCTACAATAGTTTACCCTACAACGTAAACCGTAAAAAAGACACGCTTGATACAGACCCCAATAAACCCAGACCCATTGTAGACCCCCGTATTGCCGCCAACCAACAACCCAATTTAGCCCGTGATGGAGTGGTTTCTTTTATTGATAATTTCAGACAAATAAGGGAAAATGCCAATCTGAAAATGAACTATTCAATTCCACTGGCTTTACCCAACATAAAATTGGGTAAATACATCAACTTAACGCCATCAATGAGTTTATCGGGAAATGTTTATACACAGAAATATAAATACACATTTGTAAAACCTGACTTGATTGCATTAAAAGGTATTCCTTATTATAATTTCAAAGACCCTAATAAAAGACAGTTTTTGCCTTATGCCAGCGATACCTTAGCCCGAAACGGTGTTGTACAAATTGATACTTTGCGAGGTGGTTTCAATCCCGACTATCAATACTCGTTTTCTGTCAGTATGAACACTCGTCTGTACGGAACAATAAACTTCAATAAAGGTAGATTGAAAGGGATTCGGCATATCATAACTCCTTCAGTAAGTGCTAATTATACGCCCGATTTTACCGACCCAAGTTTTAGGTTTTATCAAGAAGTACAAGTAAGCACGAAAGGTTCAGACATAAGACAAATTGATGGGAAATATGTTACAGGGTCATTCAGAAGAATCTCGGTTTTCAATCCAAACCAAACCAACTACGGGAGTCAGTCGGGCGGTATTAGTTTGAGTCTTTCTAACACTTTTGAGGCGAAAGTGAAATCTAAAACCGATACGGCAGCAAAGGAATTTGAAAAAATAACCTTATTGGATAACCTTGCGATATCAAGTAATTACAATTTTTTTGCGAAGGAATATAAACTTGCTCCCATCAGTTTTTCAGCCGCTTCGAGAGTCAAAAAATTTGATATTAACTTGAATGGTTCATTTGACCCGTATGTATATGTGCAGGATGGTTCGTCGTTGGTTGGTTCGAGACGTGATTCATTAAAAACTCCTTCGCTTTCCAATTTGAGTTTTTCCATTGGCAAGAGTTTTCAACCAGCGGGGGCGAATAAACCTAAGCAAAACCCCAATCCTGACAATAATGCGTCAGATTCTCAGGTCAAGCAAATTAATAGAAATATCAATGATTATGTGGATTGGACTGTGCCGTGGCAGTTTCAGTTTAGTTATCAGTACAACATGAACAAGGTGGGTTTTGCCCCTGCCGTAATTGTGAGTGCGGTTACTTTTAATGGTAATTTGAAGTTAACCGATAAGTGGAATTTCAAATTAACTTCGGGTTATGATTTCATTTATAAAAGCGTAACCCTGACCAACATAGAAATAACCCGAAACCTGCATTGTTGGCAAGCATCTTTCAGGTGGACACCCATTGCCAGTCAATATTCTGGTCGTGGCAGTAGCTATGAGTTTAATATTGGGGTTTTATCGTCTTTATTACAAGAATTAAAACTCTCTCGCCGACGTACTACTAATTATGGAAGTGGGTTTTAGCTAATCATCAAATTACAACCTCGAATATCAGAATTATCAAAACGACCCAAAATTTTGAATTGCTGAACTACTAACTGTTCATTGTTTACTGCTAACTGTTCACTGTAAACTGCCCCAAGGTCTTTCGTTTCAATAAAGCAACAAGAGTCAATATTTGCTAAATCAATGACGTTGATACCTCCTGAACGGGCGTTTTGTACGTAAGAAAAAGGGTCATTAACGTCTCTGAATAAGATTTTCATGGAAACTGGTAGTTCAAAAACGCCTTCGCCCGCAGAATATCCCTGTGATAATAATTCCGTCATACCGTATTCTGAATGAATGGAATCAACATGAAAAGCCTTGGTCAAAATCTCATGGACTTCTTCCCGCAAAAGCTCTTTTCTTCGCCCTTTCATGCCGCCCGTTTCCATTACAATCAAATCATTGCGGTCTTTCAGAAAAGATAAATCAATAGGAACGCCTGCCGCAGGAACGCCTGCCGTAACCGATTCTACAAAATCTAATAGTCCGAATGTTACACCGATGAGGAGGGTTTTCGATTCGGGCGGCGTTCCGCTTCGATGTTCGGAATTTGTTGTGCTCATTTCTCCTATCTCCTCACTTCTGTCTCCTGTCTCCTGTTTTCCTTGCTCCAAAACTCTCGCTAATTTTTCATAATCATTCAAGAAAAAACCTGAATTTGGGTTGTTGCTTTTTTTGATAAAATGCTCAACCATGTAAACTAAGGAAGAATTTGTTCGTTCTAAGTAGGAGGGGAGCAAGGCAAGTATTTGAAAATCAGTGAGTTTTCCGTAGAATTTTTCAAAAATTTGTTCGGCAATTTCAAGGTAAAAATCAGGGTCAGCTACGTGATGACGGGAAGTATTCTGCCCCGTTGTACCGCTACTTTCAAAGGTGGTTTTGATAGGATTATCGCCCGTAACCACGGTTTGGGTTTTGAAAAATTCAATCGGTAAAAAAGGAATTTGCTCAATTTTTCTTATAGTATCTGTCTGAAAACCAAGATGTTGCAGATATTGTTGATAAACTAAAT
>JANPGQ010000341.1:0-5243 GCA_031423975.1 Cytophagales bacterium
GCCATAACACGAGTGGCTTTTTTGTTCAAATCTTCTCTGACCCAAAATTCTAATACACCCACATCAATCAAGTTTTCACGTTTACCTACACCAATTTTTTCGCAAAAATTACGAATATAAAGCGGCGTAAATCCACGACGACGAAGCCCTGAAATCGTTGGCATTCGTGGGTCGTCCCAACCTGATACTAACCCTTCCTGCACCAATTGTAATAATCTACGTTTAGACATCACGGTATTGGTGAGGTTCAAACGGGCGAATTCGTACTGTTGAGAAGGGAAAATATCTAATTTTTCAATGAACCAGTCGTACAATGGACGGTGAACGTCAAACTCCAAAGTACAGATAGAATGAGTGATTTCTTCGATGGAATCTGACTGCCCGTGAGCAAAATCGTACATCGGATAAATGCACCAAGCATTGCCCGTGCGGTGGTGTTCTACGTGTCTGATACGATACATGAGGGGGTCTCTCATGTGCATATTGGGGTGAGCCATATCTATTTTGGCTCGCAAAACTTTGGCTCCGTCAGGGAATTTTCCCGCTTTCATTTGAGCAAATAAATCAAGGTTTTCGGCAATGGGACGGTATCTAAATGGACTATCTTCTCCTGCAAAATTGGGGTTTCCTTTTTGAGCCGCAATCATATCGGCGGCTTGGTCATCCACATAAGCCAAACCCTTTTTGATGAGGGCTACGGCAAACTGATAAAGTTGCTCAAAATAATCTGAGGCGTATAATTCCTGATTATTGGTCCACTCAAAGCCCAACCATTTTACGTCAGCCTTGATAGATTCCACGTATTCGGTTTCTTCTTTTTCGGGATTGGTATCATCAAAACGGAGGTTGGTTTGTCCACCATATTTTGCTGCCAAACCAAAATTTAAACAGATAGATTTGGCATGACCGATGTGTAGGTATCCATTGGGTTCAGGCGGAAAACGGGTCAGTACACGCCCGCCATGTTTACCTGATTGTAAATCTTCTTCGACAATTTGTTCAAGGAAATTCAATGATTTTTTTTCTTCTTCCATATTTCGATATTCGATGTTTGATGCGTCCAACGCTTCGGTTCGTTTTTCGATAGATGGTGTTTAAAAACCGAACATCAAACATCGAGAAACGAAATCGAGAAACGAAATTACGGAATTTTTGGGGAATGGGCTTTGCCTTAGAAATGGTTTTATCTATTTTTTAAAATAACCCCTAAATTTTCTCCAATCCATTGAGTAATCGGTATGCTTTTATAAGTGCCTTTCCGTAAATTTGTGTGTACCATTTTCTTCCTCCTATAAACAGCATTAATGAATGGCTTAAATTCCTTTTGCCATCTCAAGCTTAATACCAATCTTTTTACCGTCTAATTCTTTAATACTGAAAAAAATCACATTTATACAATGTGGTGTTACTCTTATTATGCAATTATTTCATCTTTGAAAACGTACACAATCTGATATTTATGAAACTAAAACTTACTTTTTTTTTCATTTTCCTCTTTAAAATTTCTTTTCAAATCTGTGGGCAGCAAACTGTTACTTTTGGGCTTGGCAATACCAAAAATATTACGGTTACGTCTTCTTCTAATAGCACTGACGGAGCTAAAACGCTTCAAAGTTCGGGCTATTTGCCTAATCTTAATTCGGCATCACGATTTTTGTCGCAGGCTACTTTGGGGGCTAAACTTGCTGATATTCAGTCCGTTGCCAATCTTGGGAAAGAGAAATGGCTGGATACTCAGTTAGCTTTGTCCAATTCGTTTGGCATGGAGGCTTATGTCAAAAAACTGCATCGCATTCGGGTAGATTCTATGCTTCGGAATAATCCTGCAGGTGGTTATACACTTGATAATGTGGGTGTTGAGAATTGGTTTTTTGATGCTTCGTGGTTTCAAGGAAGCCTGATTGCACCCGATGTAGTACGTTGGCGGACGGCTTTGGCTTTGAGTGAAATTTTGGTAGTTTCTCGTAATTCAGACTTGGATGGTGAGCCTTACGGCATGGCAAGTTATTACGATATCTTACTGCGAAATGCTTTCGGTAATTACCGTACTCTTTTAGACTCTATCACATATCACCCTGCTATGGGGTCGTATTTGACCTTTCTGAATAATCATGCTGCCAATACTACCAAACAGATTTATCCCGATGAAAATTATGCTCGTGAAATCATGCAATTGTTTTCTATTGGCTTATTTAAGCTCAATTTAGATGGTTCTGAAATGAAGGATGCAAATAATAAATCCATTCCTACTTATACCAACACTGATATTGCCAATTTGGCGAAAGTTTTCACGGGTTTGGGTTGGGGCGATAGACAATATTTGGGTCAGTATCAAAAAGACAAATTCAGCTATACCAAACGGATGAAGTTTTTCCCCCTTGATTCATTGGATTGGTCATATTATCACGGTAATCCTATTTATAAAGGGCATGACCCATCAGCCAAAACGTTTTTGGGAAGTTCTCTGCCAAACCGTACCAGTTTGCCCACAGCCCAATGGGAACTGGATATTTCTGATGCCTTAACTATCATTTTCAACCATCCAAATGTTGCTCCTTTTGTGTCTCGAAGGTTGATTCAGCGTTTGGTTTCTTCTAATCCTTCACCCGCTTATATTCAGCGAATTGCTACTATTTTTAATAATAATGGGAGCGGTGTTCGGGGAGATTTGAAAGCAGTTATTAGGGGAATTTTATTAGACCCCGAAGCCTGTGATTGTAATGCCGACCAAAATAGTAATTACGCAGGAATGTTGCGTGAACCCTTTGTGCGATATATGAACCTGATGCGAGGCTTGAAGCTGACAACGCAAGGAGGAGTTTACCGAAATGCGATGTATGATTTGTATAATAGAATTGAGCAAATTCCGCTGTATTCGCCTACGGTTTTCAATTTTTTCAAGCCTGATTATATTCCAGATGGAGATTTGAAAACAGTTAATAAATATGCTCCTGAATTTCAATTGCTTAATTCACAGACACTTACGGGATATGCCAATGCCTTGAATAGATGGTTAATTGATGATTCGCCGAGTGAGTTTTGGGGATTATTTGATAATGAAACGTATAAACCAGACCAAGACCCAGGTTTTGATTTAGCGGCGGATTCTACTTTGGCGAAGAATGAAAATATTCCTCAATTATTAGATAAATACAATCTCATTTTGGCTCACGGGGCAATCCCCAAGGCAAATATTGAAACCATCCGAAAAGCCATTGTCAGTATGCCTTATACGTATGATTATTACGGAAAACCCAGTCAGGATGATATTTATAGAAGAATCAGAATTGCTATTTTTCTAATAATGTCATCGCCTGATTATTTGATAAATAGGTAAAATTATTGGTGATTTAGTGATTGATTTGCAATTGCCACTAACTCACTAAATCACAACTCACCATTAAGACACATGAATCGAAGAAATTTTATAAAAAATGCGGGTTGTGCAGCTATGGGAAGCACTACGTTATTGAGTACCCTCACCAACTTGACCAGCCTAAACGGTGCTTTGGGGGCTGATTTATTGAAATCTGCACCCCCAACTGACTATAAAGCTATGGTCTGTATTTTGCTTTCGGGCGGGGTAGATTCCTTCAATATGCTTGTGCCTACGGGGACAAATACGGGAGGAGACAATGGCTATAATGAATACAAAACCGTAAGAACCGACCTTGCTTTGCCAAATGTGGGTTCTGCGGGTGGTTTGTTGGGTTTGACCAGTCCACAATGTACCAGTTTCAGAGGAATCAATTGTAATTATGGTTCGTATGGGGTGCATCCGAGTATGACGGGTGTTCAGAGTTTATTCAATTCGGGTAAATTAGCTTTTATGGGCAATATTGGTACTTTGGTTGAACCCATTGCCAACTATACACAATACCAAAGCGGTCTGAAAAAACTGCCCGTTGGGATGTTTTCACACTCCGACCAACAACAACAGTGGCAAACTTCCGTACCACAAAGCCGTGATGCAGCGGGTTTTGCGGGTAGAATAGCCGACATGATGAATGCCGTTAATTCACATCAAGAAGTTTCGATGAATATTTCTTTGGCGGGAAAAAATATTTTCCAAAGAGGACAAGATATTACAGAATACGCCATCAGTAATAATGTTAATCCCAATAATGTGGGCTTTGATAGTTTGCCTACTTGGTGGGGCAATTCAGGACTTTTGACCAAAACTCGCAATGATGCTTTGGATAGTTTAGTCTCAAAAACCTACGCCAATTTACTCCAAAAAACCTATTCTACCACCACCAAAGGGGCAATTGCTTCTTTTGGCGTATTTAAAGATGCTCTTCAAAAAGTCCCGACTATTACCACAACTTTTGCGGACACTGACCTTTCAAAAGACCTTTCGGCAATTGCTAAAATTATGAGTGTCCGTAATTTTTTGGGAGCAAAAAGACAGATTTTCTTTATTGATGCGGGTGGTTGGGATATGCACAGTGGCTTACTGAATGGACTAAATACTAATCTTGGCGAAGTGAGTGCAGCCCTCAAAAGTTTTTATGATGCTACGGTAGAATTGGGAATTGCCGATAAAGTTACAACGTTTACGATTTCAGATTTTGCCCGAACAATTACTTCCAATGGCGGCGGGGCAGACCACGCTTGGGGAGGTAATACAATGGTAATGGGCGGAGCAGTAAACGGTAAAAAAATATACGGTGCGTACCCCAAAATGGACGTTTTGAGTGCTTCTAATTTACAAAATACTTCCATTAGAGGTGCATTTATACCTTCTATTTCTACTGATGAATTTTATGGTGAATTGGCTCTTTGGTATGGCGTTAGTCCGTATGATTTATGCTACGCTTTGCCAAATTTGGGCAATTTTTATAGTTATGCCGCTAACAACTATCCCGTTGGATTTATGAATTTTGGTGGGACAACTATTTCAACTGACAATTTACCGCAGAATTGTTTAACGTACTAAATTCTATTGATAGCATGAAATTACGAATACTAACAATATTGATATTTTTAACGCATTTCACCTATGCACAAAACACCTGTGTAGGTACACCAGGGCAAGTGAAATGGAGTTATTGGTTAAATTTTCCGCAATCTCCTAATCTTTCGAGTTTGACGGCTTTGGAGAATTTTCCAACGCATCCAGATGGTTTTCAGATGTTAGGTTCGTTGAAAACACCAGAGAATTTTGCGGATTATTTTGCTTCTATGATTAGAGGATATATTTATGTACCTACTACGGCTACCTACAAATTTAATGTTACTGG
>JANPGQ010000342.1:0-4436 GCA_031423975.1 Cytophagales bacterium
CCGCAGGAAATGGATAATCTTCATCAATCGGTCGGTTATAATCAATCAATAAAATATTCAGACTCGGTGTTACGGCTCGGTGCTGAAAGGCATCATCCAATATAACCATATCTATATCAGACATTTGTTCAGTAATTGCAAAAAGGGCTTCAACTCTATTTTCATCCACAATAACATCAATTTCATTCTTAAATTTCAAATAAAATTGATAAGGCTCATCGCCAATAATTTCTGCATTTGAGCTTGAATTAGCAATTAAAAATCCCTTTGTTTTTCGCCCATAGCCTCTACTAAGCGATGCAATTTTATGATTATCCTTTAACAATCGAATCAAATATTCAACCTGCGGCGATTTTCCAGTACCTCCCACCGTAATGTTCCCAACGTTGATGATGGGTATTTCAAAAGACTTTGTTTTGAATAAACCTTTGTCGAACATATAGTTACGAATATCAGTTATAAAACCGTAAAGCCAGGAAAATGGGAGAAGTAAGTATTTTATCATTTATTTTAAAAAAATGTACCACAAAATTCAGAAAGATTTACGAATTTTAGTATATTCACACCCATTTTAAGAAACTTTATTGATTATATTTTTCATTAAACAGCCTTTCCAAAATCCTAACACACAGATAGTCAGTAGATTAAAATTTTATTAAATGTTGAAAACTAATAAATTTCAACCTAAAATTACTTTGCCATTACCATCCTAACCAAGCCCTGATTGTCAAATCATGAGTCTGAAAGCTGTCTTTACTAAACATACGCTTGATTTCAAATTCGAGGCAGGAACGTCTCGGGGAGTGCTTACGCATAAAGATAGCTACTTTATCAAGATTTTTGATTCTGAAAATCAAACAGTTTTTGGTTTGGGGGAATGTTCGCCTCTTAAAGGACTAAGTATTGACGACCGCCCCGACTTTGATTTGCAACTCCTCAGTATTTGTGAAAATTTCAATACGCTCGACTTGGAGGTTTATCCTTGGAATCTCAGTATAATTCTCGACCAAGTTTTAGATAAAAAATTCCCATCCGTTGTTTTTGGATTTGAGACTGCCCTACTTGACCTCATGAATGGTGGCAAACGTTCCGTTTTTAATAACGCTTTTGCCAAAGCCGACCGCACTATCGACATCAACGGATTGGTGTGGATGGGCAGTAAGGATTTTATGCTCAAACAGATTGATGAAAAGTTGGCAGCGGGATACAACACCATCAAAATGAAGGTGGGAGCAATAGATTTCAAGAAAGAATTGGAGGTATTATCAAATATTCGTGAACGCTACGATGAATCGCAAATAACGCTCAGAGTGGATGCGAATGGTGCTTTTTCAGTACATGAGGTGATTGAAAAATTGGAACAACTATCAAAATTCAAACTCCATTCCATTGAACAGCCCATTAAACAAGGCAACGAAGATTTAATGGCTGAACTTTGCCATATCACGCCCGTACCCATTGCTTTGGACGAAGAACTCATCGGCATTCGTGAATATACGGATAAATATAAATTGTTGAAAAAGATAATGCCTCAATATATTATCTTGAAACCAACGCTTTTGGGCGGTTTTCAGCAATGCCGTGAATGGATTGAAAACGCCAATCGTATGAAAATAGGGTGGTGGATGACTTCTGCTTTGGAGTCTAATGTCGGCTTGAATGCTATCACACAATTCACCGCCGAATTCAATAATCCTCTCCCACAAGGACTTGGCACGGGTCAACTTTTCCATAATAATATTCCCTCTCCCCTCGAAATCTCAGCGGGAAAAATTCTCCATAATCCAAATCAATACTGGGACTTATCAGTTTTGGAGTTTTTGGTTTAGATTTCTAACCACATAGAAAATATGGAAATGTTAGATAAAAAATCTAATCAGAAAGTTTGCTAAAAGTTTGAGTTTCATCTTAGTCCTTTGCAAATTTGCATAAATATTAAAATATCCAAACCCCATAAATTCTTAGAAAAACTATCTTTCCTATCATTTATAGGTGGTTGCAAAACAATAAACAAATCACATAAAATCTTAGAAAACTATCTTTACTATCATTTCTATGTGGTTGCAAAAAAATAACCTCCATGAATATAAAGGCACTTGACCAAGAACTTCTTTCATTATTTGAAAAACGGGTGGAACTTAGCCAAATGGGCTATGACCATAAAAAATATGATGACGTAGAAGAAGAACTCCATGATATGGAAGACGAATTCAATGATAAATACGGCGATTATTTAGAGAAAATACTTGAGGGTATTCATAAAGAACATTGTCCAGAATCAGATGTACTTTTACCAACTGCATATTTGGCAAAATCCTTCAAAATTGCTCCAGATGGTAGTATTGAAGTAGGCAATAATGCGGGTGTTGAAATTGAATTAGAAGCCGACCCAGCCGCAAAAGCTAAATTATTGCTCCTGCCTACACCCGTGAGAGTTGTTTTGCAGGTGGGGAAAAAGAAACAAATTGTTTGGAAAGCGGAGTAGGTTACAACAATTTAACTACACAGGTTAAGATATAATTGTTAATATTTTGAGAAATTATATCAATTTTAAAGATTTGTTGCCTGCTTTATGGAAGTCGTCGTTTTTAACCACGACTTCCATTGGATACTAAGATACTAAGAGATTATTTTAAATTCAGGCCTTAATCCTCTTCTTCATCCTCACTTTCATCCTCTGCCAAAGAATCTCTCAGATATTCCATAAATGATTTTATTTCATCCAATCTATCAATAACGCCTTGATTGGCATTCTTTTTTTTCTTCTTATTTTCCAAAGCCTTTTTTGCTCCTTCAATCGTATATCCTTGACTATCAACTAATTCTACAATTTCTTGAAGATGTTTAATATCGTCTGGAGTATATTTTCTATCGCCCGAACGGTCACGTTTAGGTTCGAGGGTTGGGAATTGCTCTTCCCAAAAACGTAGCTTCGAGATGTTCATATCAAACATCTGAGCCACTTCTGAAATTGAATAATAGCGTTTAGTAAGGACTTCCATAAATTTATCACGAAGGGTTAATCGTGTTAAAAACAAAGCTAATTAATTGGAAAATGTGGCAATTAGAAAATTTGAAAATGGTTTAACTAATCAATATTATGTAATTTTGCGATAAATTAAAGCTAAATCAAATTTTAAAATTGATTTTTTCTTCATTTTATCCAAATTTAGAAAAATATTTTCAAATTTTCATGTTCAAAATTGATGAGATTGAAATTAGTGTTCGCCTGTAACATTCACTTATTCACTCATTCACTAAATCACTCATTGTAAAGATGACTTCAAGAGAAATACGTCAGCAATTCTTAGATTTTTTTGTCTCGAAAGGACACCTCATTGTTCCCTCTGCACCGTTGGTTGCAAAAAATGACCCAACCTTGATGTTTAATAATTCGGGTATGGCTCAGTTCAAAGATTTTTTCTTGGGTAATGGCACGCCTCCTTCAAAACGAATCGCTGATACCCAAAAATGTTTGAGAGTTTCTGGAAAGCATAACGATTTGGAAGATGTAGGATTTGATACTTATCACCACACCATGTTTGAGATGTTGGGCAACTGGTCTTTTGGGGATTATTTCAAAAAAGAGGCTTTGGCGTGGTCGTGGGAGCTTTTGACTGAAGTTTATAAATTACCGAAAGACAGAATTTACGTGTCCGTTTTTCAAGGAGATGAAAAAGATGGCGTACCGTTCGACCAGGAAGCATGGGATATTTGGAAGTCAATGGTGGGTGAAGACCGTATTATTTTAGGGAATAAAAAAGATAATTTCTGGGAAATGGGCGAAACTGGACCTTGTGGACCTTGCTCAGAAATTCACATAGATTTACGAAATGCGGATGAAGTTGCTAAAATTTCGGGTAAGGATTTGGTGAATAATGACCATCCGCAAGTGGTTGAAATTTGGAATAACGTTTTTATGCAATTTGAACGTATGGCAGACGGTTCGCTTGTGCCATTACCTTCAAAACACGTGGATACAGGCATGGGTTTTGAGCGTTTGTGCATGGCGATTCAAGGCAAACAGTCGAATTATGATACCGATGTTTTTTCAAATACCATCAAATTTATTGGCGATAAAGCAGGTAAAGTTTACGGTCAGGAAAAATGGGCGGACATTGCATTAAGAGTAATTTCTGACCACATCCGTGCGATTGCTTTTGCCATTGCCGATGGACAATTACCTTCAAATAACAAGGCTGGTTACGTAATTAGACGTATTCTTCGTCGTGCTGTTCGTTACGGATATACTTATTTAGGTTTCCGTGAGCCGTTTATGAATACCATAATTCCTTTGTTAGCAGCACAATTTGATGGCGTTTTTCCAGAACTAAAGGCTCAACAAGATTTTATTCAACGGGTGATTTTGGAAGAAGAAAATTCGTTTTTGAGAACTTTGGAAACAGGTTTAAAACGTTTGGATGATATTATTAAAG
>JANPGQ010000343.1:0-1704 GCA_031423975.1 Cytophagales bacterium
CGCCGTACTCGCAACCGTAGCTGACCAGCGGCCAACCGTAGTTGCGGCCGGGGCGCACGCGGTTGAGTTCATCGCCGCCCTGCGGGCACTTTTTACCACCAAACCCGTATGGATTTAGCCAAAAATCTTGCCCTCATTCACGACCGTGCAAATTCAGCTTATCAGGCTTTTATTCTTGAAAAATATATGAAAGATGCTTTTGGTAAAGAAGAAAAAGAATATATGAATAAAATTTTCGGGGGTGTAGATTCTTTGAAAAACATCACAGGACGTAAATCAAGCGAATATTACAACATCTTTTTTCCTTTGACATACGAATTAAAGCAAGCCAAAATTTATTCAATGGATTGTCAGAAATATGACTTGCCGTGGTCGGATGCGTGGGCAAAAGCAGATACTATAATCAAAATAATGGAGAAAAAAGCCGAGACAGATAGCACATCTGCCGAAGCCCAAACTCTGAAAAAGATGTATCAAGTAGAGAAAGATTATAACAGAATGGCAGCCGAACCTATGAAAAAAGGCGAGCAGATGGCTTATTTCAACACCGAGGCTTACGGAAAAATAGATGCCCAAGGCAATTTCTACGGTGGCGAGCCACTTTACAATTCAGCGGGATTTCCGACCAATGAAGTGAAAGAAATGGTAAAATGGTGGATAAAACGCAACGAGGGAATGTGCGAAAACGTAATGCGTCAAGCCAAAGCAAATGGTGCAAAACGGGTAGTAATTGGCGTAGGGGCATCACACAGAATCTGGATGGAAGATATTTTCAGACAAATGCCCAATGTGAAGGTTACAAATTTGAATGATTTGAAATAGTTATGCCCCAGTTCTATAATTTAAAATTAATGGTGCTGCATAAAACAGCACCATTTTGTATTTATCGCTTCAACCGCCCGCTTACATCCCCCGCTACTACGGCTTCAATTTCTGCTACACTCACAATATTAAAATCTCCTTCAATGGTATGTTTTAAAGCGGAGGCTGCCACGGCAAAATCAAGGGCTTTTTGAGTGTCTTGATAAGTTAATTCTCCGTAAATATAACCAGCCATGAAGGCATCGCCACCTCCTATCCTATCTACAATATCTGGGATATTAGTAATTTCGGTTTCAATCATTTTCTGCCCGTCCCAACATCTACCCATGAGGGTATTGTGTGAGGCCGAGATTTGCCCACGTTTAGTGTTAATTACGTTTTTCACTCTCGGAAATTTTTCAATAATTTGTTTACATACCGATTTAAAACTGCCTTTTTCATCATTGGGAATAATACCAAACATATCCGAAGCATCGCCTTTGCTGCACACAATTATATCACAACATTCCACCAATTCTGGCATCACTTCGCTGGGAGTTTTACCCCATTTCCAAAGATTGGAACGATAGCCCACGTCGGCTGAAACCTTGATGCCCAAACGATTAGCCGTTTGTGCGGCTTCTAAACAGGCTTGGGCTGCACTTTCAGAAATGGCGGGGCTGATGCCCGTAAAATGAAACCAGTCTGCATCTTTCAGAATTTCTTCCCAGTTAAAATCAGTAGGTTGTAAAGTAGCAAAAGATGAATTGGCACGGTCATAAACTACCTTACTTGGACGCATGGCGGCTCCTTTTTCTACAAAATAAATTCCGATTCTATCACCTCCATAAGCAATATTACCAGTACCAACACCATATTTTTTGAAGATAGCCGTTGCTGACC
>JANPGQ010000344.1:0-1621 GCA_031423975.1 Cytophagales bacterium
ATTAATTGCACCGCCAGCACGAAGACTTGCTTCTGAAACCAAAGCCCGAACATCAGTACGGAAAGCATTTTGCAAAATTTGCTGACAACGAACCGTATCGTTTTCATTTTGAGCGATTTCTAAGGCATTTCTATCAACAGAAAGAGCTTGTGCATACGCCATCATGATGGCTTCCACTGACTGTAAAAGGTCTTCTAATGGGTCTTTTACATTGTGCGATGCGTCAATCATCCAACCCAAATCTAATGCGTGATTCATACCTCTGGCGTTCATTCCTTCCACTAATTCGTTGAAAATCAAGAATAATTGATAAGGTTTCATCGAACCTGCCGTCAAGTCATCATCACCGTATTTTGAGTCGTTGAAATGGAAACCACCTAATTTACCTTCCATCAACAATAAAGAAACGATTTGCTCAATATTGGCATTTGGTAAATGGTGTCCTAAGTCAACTAATGTATAAGCTTGGTCGCCTAATTTATTGGCGTATAAAAGTGACTGTCCCCAGTCGCCAACGGTGGTTGAATAGAAGTTTGGTTCAGCACATTTATATTCCACAAACATTTTCCAGTTTGATGGTAAAGCAGCATAAATTTCTTGCAAACCTTCCAAGGTATTTTGGAATGCCTTTCTGAAATTTAATTGCCCTGGAAAACAAGAACCATCTGATAACCAAACCGTTAATGATTCAGAACCTAATTCAATACCGTGCTTGATTACTTCAATGTTGTGGTCAACCGCTTGTTTACGGATGGCTTTATTAACATTTTGCAATGAACCAAATTTATAACTTAATGCTTGGTCGGCTTGGTCTTGAAATGTGTTTGAGTTTACGGCATCAAACTTCAAACCATGTTGAGCAGCAAGCGTTTTTATAGCGTTGGCATCGGTTGGTATATCCCAAGGAATGTGCAAAGAAATTGCTCCTGATGATTGGTTCAAGGCATGAAGAAGTCCCACATCTTCGATTTTTTCTTCTAATGAACGAGGTTCTCCACCGCCTGGGAAACGCCCAAAACGAGTTCCGCCCGTACCCAAAGCCCAAGAAGGAATGGCAATTTGAAAGTCTACTAATTGCTGAATAATCTCCTCACTGTTAGCTATTTCAGAAGTACTGAAATCTAATTTACGTTGATGAGCTTTTAGATTATCGTCGTTATATTGTTCTATAAATGATTTTGAGATTTGCATTTTTTGTTACTATTTTTGTTTATGGAAAAACCAGTATATCCAATTTATTTTGCACCAGATGAATACTGGTACGAGTTTGACAGTATAAGCGAAGATAAAATTATTAGGAAAGTAGTGTTCTATACTTTATTCGATGAAATGCCTGATACTTTACTCAATACTTATCAATTAGTTTTTGGAAATCTTTTATCTGACAATAGAATTGATACAGTTGATAAAAGTAATAATAAGGATATGAAAATAGTCTTAGCAACTGTAATTCAAACCTTAATGTATTTTCTTGAACTAAATCCACAATTTTCTGTTATTTTTACTTGAAGTACACAATCACGTACCAGACTTTACAGGGCTACAATTACAAAACTCCTTGACAGCCTTGATGATTCATATATTATTGAAGGACTAACATTCGATTTAGAAAAAGAGTTGT
>JANPGQ010000345.1:0-24748 GCA_031423975.1 Cytophagales bacterium
TTGATATTGCCTTGTAAATAAAGAATATCATCAAAAGGAATTTTGTCCTTACGCTTGTGCTTGTTGGGTAACAAAAAAAATCTGGATGATTGAGTTTGTGTTATCATGGCTTTGCTGAGGTAAGTAATTTTACACAACAAAGTTCCACCAAATCCAGAAAGAAGTAAATCCTTAAATTAGGGGAAATCGTATCCCTAAAATTAGGGATATTACGTTTTCAGAAATCAGTGAATTAACTTCCTTCTATTATGAAAAAAATCTTACTATTAATTACACTGTTTAATAAGTTATCTGGGGAACTTCCCGAAAGTAAAAAGAACTTTCGGGAAGTGAAATCGGCGTTTTATACTTCTCGAAAGTTATTTCTACTTTCGAGAAGTTCTTTCAAAGAATTAAACTTCCTCAAGAACTTATTAAACAGTGTACTAATTTTATGGCTGTCAAGTTTTTTGTCTTACGGACAAAAAGAGAAAATTGAACGATTGAAAGGAGAATTGAAGAAAATTGAGGCGATGGATACTTCTTATACCAAAGATACCCTCAGTTGTGTAAAAATTAAATTATTGATGTATAACTATACTTTTATCAATACTGATTCATCTTTGTTTTACACCAAAAAACTCTTAGAAATAGCGGAGAGGCGTAAAATTGAAACGAATATTATTCATTGTTACAATTATTTCGGGTATTTGTATGGTTTAGACGGCAATCATTTTATGAGTGCCAAAAGCTATTATAAAGCCTTGTCGATGGCAGAAAAGAGTCATGATAAAATAAAAATATTGAATAGCAAACGGCTCTTGACGGAATCTTATATCAACTTGGGAGACTATTCAAAAGCGTTGAAATATGGAAAAGAGGCGTTGATTTTAGCCCGTGAAGGCAAGGATAATAATGAAATAATGGGGACACTTAATAATCTGGGAACGGTATATTTAGACCTCAAAGATTATCAAAAAGCAAGAATCTCATTACTGGAAATGCAATCAATCGCATTAAAACTTAAAGATGAAGATTATGTACCACTAAGTTATTATTCATTGGGCAAGGTAGAGTTTGAAACTAAAAGCTATGAAAAAGCAATTGTATTGTTCAAGCAACAAGCACAATCTTATGAACCCAAAAGTATATCTTATGCCTACACACAAATAGATATTGCCGAAGTATTGGTAGCCCAAAAACGTTATAGCCAAGCAATTCCGATGATATTAAAAGCTCAAAATATCATCAAAAAAGAAGGTGGAGAAGATGTATTAAAAGTATCATACCGACTTTTATATGAATCCTATAAAGCACAAGGAAACACATCAGAAGCCTTAAAATATCACGAAAATTTCATGTCAGTTAAAGACAGTCTTTCCACGGAAAGTAATCAAAGCCGTATCAAATCTTTGCAGTTTGAATACGATAATACCTTGAAAGAAAGCCAATTACAAAAGCAAAGCATTGAGCTTTTGCAGGAAAAAACCCAAAAACAACAAATCGCTCAAACTCGAAATCTATTTCTTTTGGGCGGGCTTTTGGCTTTGATAATTGCGGGAGTTTTATTTTGGAATAATCAAAAACTGAATGCAAAAAACAAGCAAATTGAATTACAAAAGACTCAAATTATGTTGGCACAAGAACAATTAGAAAATGCCAATCAGAATTTAGAGTTTAAAGTATCAGAACGCACCCAAGAATTAGCCCTTGCTAATACTGAATTGATACATAAAAATGAGGAGATAAAAACTGCCATTTTTACAGGACAAAGCATTGAACGTAAACGAGTTGCCTCTGAACTACACGATAATGTAAGTAGCTTATTATCCGCCGTGAATTTGACCATGCAAGCCATTAGTGGCAAAACATTATCAGAAAACGACCAGAAGATTTATAAAAATGTTCGGGAAATGATAAAAAGTGCCTATTCTGAAGTCAGGAACATTTCGCATAATATCATGCCCGCAGGCTTGGAGAAAGACGGGCTTGTACAAACCATTGAACAATTATTAGAAAAGATAAATCTCAATAAACAGCTTTCATTTAGACTAATGACAAAGGGGATGGAACAACGCCTTCCTGTACAAATTGAGTTGAATACTTACAGCCTTATGCTGGAATTAATCAATAATATTATCAAACATTCAGACGCTACCAAAGCCACCATTTCACTGATAAATACCCATGATTTACTTCAATTAAATGTTCAAGATAACGGAATTGGTTTTGATGTTAATACTAATTTATTTGGCAATGGCATGAGTAATATGAAAGCAAGAATTGAAGCCCTTAGTGGAAGTTTTGAATATAGCTCTGACCAACATGAAGGAACTATATTTACCATAAAAATCCCTCTCAATTAAAATTAAGAGGGATTTTTATTAGCATTCTATAAATTTGTAGCTTCCATATTTATCGGAGTTGCTACATTAATTTCAAAAGTTGACATCTCAAAGGACGGCATACCTGGACATCCACCTAATCCGCATGGTGGTGGAGTTCTTGGAGGGCTGGTAGCTTGTGAACCAGAAGGGTCTAATGAAATAGTATTAAATCTTGGACTTGTTTGTTTCAAGAAATTGTGAAGATTACTTGAAAGTGTCCCTACATCCTTAAAAAGCAAAGCTCCTTGAAGTTTATTATTGACCACATCCCCAAAAATAGACGCACCGTCTAACAATGAAGATACTGGAATCTGTAATTTGCTAATGCCATTATTCAATTCAATAATGGTTTTATTATTCAACAATGAATAATTCCCATGCAAAAGAATTACTTTTTGGGTTACTACTGCGGCGGTTCGAGCCGAACTTGCGTTTGCAGCATCGGGGGCAACGGGTGTGTTGCACGAGAACGCAAAAATTACGGCTAAAAGTACCGTGAGAGATAAAAAGGTCTGTTTCATTATTTTTTTTGGATTATGGTTTGACAATTTTGATTTGTTACAAAGTTAGCGAGCAGAACTATCATCAATCAATCCTTAATTTTAGGGGTTTTTGTCGTGGAATTTAAGGGGATTTCGTTGTCTGAATTTGGATTCATAAGATTAAAGGATTTTTTGGATTTTAGCTTGAAAGAATAATCAAAAAAATCCATTAATCTGATACGGTGCGACGTTTCGCAATCCAAATTCAGATAGGGTCGCTCAGATAGGGTCGCTCAGTCTGAGTCGCACAGACCAATTCCTATGAAATACCGTGCTTCATCGCATATTTCACTAAACCCACACTCGTATTCACCCCAATTTTCTGAAAGAGATTTTTCCGATGACTTTCTACAGTGGTGGGACTAATAAAGAGTTTTTCAGCAATTTGAATGCCTGACATTTCTTGGGAAATCAGTTTCAAAATCTGCAATTCTCTTTCAGTAAGCATCGTTTTCAAGGCTTCTTTATCCGATATAAATACTTCGTTTTGGGCTTCGGCAAGGCTCAGAATGGCTTTATCACTATAATATTTTTTGTTATTCATCAAACTCGAAATAGCTTCTTCCAACTCCTCTCTTTCGGCAGATTTAAAGATAAAACCGTCTGCACCCGCTTGCAAGGCATTTTTGATGGTTTGAGAATCCTCTGAAACCGTCAGCATCAAAACTTTAATATGGGGAAATTGCTGTTTTACTTTCCAAGTCAGTTCAATGCCATTCATCACAGGCATCATCACATCCGAGATAATTATATCAACCTCTTCTTTTTCAAGAATCTGCATGGCTTTTAGTCCATTAGAGGCTTTACCCACTAATTCAATATTGGGTATCGTACTGATTAACAGGCTAATACTTTCCAAAAGAATCTGATGGTCTTCAACAACAATTACTTTTTTTATTTGATTTTGATGGTTATTCATACGGAAATTTAAGCGTTTTATCCTTCAAAATCTCATAAACAGGCAACAAATTAGTTAATGGCGAAACATAAACAATTACCGTCAAATTTTGGAGGATGAATATTTGATAATAATTTCCAAGCTCCAAAGTCTTTAAAAACCTTTGGGCTTTTGTATTTTTGTTAAAAATCAATAAAATTTATTTTGAAATGACTGAAAACGCAAAATCTTTCTTGTACGAATACCTAAATAATGCTTCACCAACGGGTTTTGAAGCCTCTGGACAACAAATTTGGTTGGATTACCTAAAACCCTACATCCACGAAACCATCATTGATACCTACGGAACTGCCGTGGGAGTGATAAAGGGGACTTCGCCCTACAAAGTGGTTATTGAAGCCCATGCCGATGAAATTTCTTGGTTTGTAAATTATATAGATGACAATGGTTATATTTTTGTGCGAAGAAACGGTGGTTCTGATGCCGTGATTGCCCCATCAATGCGTTGTAATTTACATACAAAAAAAGGCATTGTTGAAGGCATTTTTGGCTATCCTGCCATCCACGTTCGTGATACTGCCAAAGACAAAGCCCCAACCGTTAATGATATTTTTATTGATTTGGGAGCTGCCAATAAAAAGGAAGTCGAAGAAATGGGCGTTCACGTTGGCACTGTCGTAACTTTTACCGATGGTTTGATGGAGTTAAATAATCGTTTCTTCGTTGGACGTGCCTTAGACAACCGTATGGGTGGTTTTATGATTGCCGAAGTAGCACGAATGTTGAAAGAAAACAAGGTAGAATTACCTTTTACGCTATATATTGTCAATGCAGTTCAAGAAGAAATCGGTCTTCGTGGGGCTGAAATGATTGTAAAAAGGTTGAAACCAGACTTGGCAATCATCACCGATGTAACCCACGATACCCAGTCACCGATGTACAATAAAAAAGAACAGGGTGATTTGAAATGTGGTTTGGGTCCCGTCATTTGTTATGGACCAGCGGTTCAAAATAATGTACGTGATTTCATTATTGACGTAGCCCATGAAAAAGAAATTAAATTCCAACGTCAAGCGGTTTCTCGCTCTACGGGTACAGATACCGATGCCTTTGCGTATGCAACCGAGGGCGTAGCTTCGGCATTGATTTCGTTGCCATTAAAATATATGCACACCACCGTTGAAACCGTTTCAAAGGATGATGTACAAGCTGTAATTGATTTGATTTACCAAACTTTATTGGCTTTAAAGGGCAATGAAGATTGGAGATATTTTAAATAGATTATAGAGAAAATGGCTTTGATAAAACAAAGCCATTTTCTCTATAATACTCTATCTTCAACAAAATCTTGATTGCGTTTATTATGTACAATTGCTGTAATAACTATGGTATTCGCTACTTCGTCAAGATAGAAGTGGATATTGTAGGGAAAAACTTTTGGATGAGCAATTCTAATTGATTTGTATCTTAAAGCATACGAAAATGGCATTTTGATAATTTGGTCAATTGCATCTTCAATTGCCCACGAAAACTCTATCTCCAAGCCATCTCTTTTACTTTTATACCATATTTTGCTTTTTGAATATCATTAATGATTTCATCAAAAAACTGTACTGAGTAAGTCATTAAATTTTACGGTTAAGTTCGTCAAAAAGTTCATTAACGGGTCTTAGCCTTTCTGGATTAGTTTGAATTAAACTTAATCTGTTATCAATTAAATCTTTCTCCCATTGAGGCAAATCCTGTCCAACTGTTTCAATGTCTGGATAGATATTTTTTATTAACATCCAATCTTCCATTGGTAAATAGACTCCCATCTCATTTCCCAAATTGTCTTGCAAAACTTGTAATTTCATAATCAGACCTATTATAATTTTCTTTAATTTATGTAAAAATAGTTATTAATTTTGAATTAACAAGAGCAATTTTCTTTCAATATATATTCTAAAAAATGACCAAAAACCTCTCAGTTTCCTCTTTCAATCTTATCCTTTACGCAGCTCAACAAAAAGGGGCTGATGTAGGATTACTTATGTCAAAATTGGGCTTAGAGTCTGAAATGCTACAAAACCCAGATGGATTTTTGCCTATTGCTAAGGTTCAAGAACTTTGGAAAGAAGCTATTTCTATGACGGGAGATGAGTTTTTACCAATCCACATTGGCGAAATGGTCAATACAATTTCAGTCGGCATTTTGGCGTATGTGATGATGCACTGCCCTACTTTGGGCAAGGCTTTAGAGAAATTATGCCAATATCAAGACATCATTTGCGATGCCAGCAAAACGTCAATGTTTATTCAAAATGAGAATGTATATTTAACCATTTCTGAACCCTGCGAAGATATTACTTCTATCAGATATGCCTTTGAATCAACGCTTTCTATTTACAATTCAGCCATTCATGGAATGCTCGGGCAGACGATTCCATTAAAAGCAGTTCATTTTGAGTTTCCAGCTTATTCAACCAATATTTCCGAACACCAAAGAGTTTTTAAAGGAGCCGAAATTATATTCGGTAGCAATTTTTCAGGTTTGGTTTTCGAAAAAAAATACTTGGCAATGCCAATTTTAAATGCTAATCCAAATCTTTTTTCTCTTTTTGAAAATCACGCTCAAGCAATCCTAAAAGGCTTAAAACCAGAAGATTCTCTCAAAGAAAAAATTAAAAAAGAAATTCTTTTCGGTTTAAAAGGAGAAGAGCCAAACTTGCCCTTAATCGCCAAAAATTTAGGCATTGGTGTGCGTTCAATCCAAATGAAACTCAAAGAAGAAGGAGCTACTTTCCAGCAACTCCTTGATGAAATTCGTAAAGATTTAGCCCTCAAACATTTAAAAGAAGACAAACTCAGCACAACAGATATTTCCTACCTTTTGGGCTATTCTGAACCCAGCGTTTTCTTCCGCTCTTTCAAAAAATGGACTGGTCAAACGCCAACCGTTTATCGTAAAACCTTTGAAATGGTTGCCTAATTTTTATCTTTCCCAACTTTGCCCAAATGAGTATTAGAAAAACTATCCTCATATTTTAGCCCATATCCCATCATTCGGTCGAAAGCAGCGTGTGAAAATAAAATAGTACCTATCAGCATTACTGACTGATTATTTCCAAAAAATCCAAATACTAAAATTGCAATAGCAATGGCTTTATGATGAAACAAATTATAAGACCAAGCACCAATTTTAGTGTTCAATAGATAGCCCATCATACCAATATCTGGTGTAAATAGTAAAAGAGGAAAATACCACCAAGCAAATTCTAAACGATTAAAAATAAGTATTCCCAATACAAATTCCGCTAATTCTTCGAGTTTTAATACGTTTTTCATCTGATTTATTGTTGAGTTTTAAACCAATTAAGCGTTTCAAAAATTGCCACTTCCAAATTCGTTTCCTTAAAATCTGGAAATAATTTTCTCACTTTACTATCATCCAAAATCACCGAATTTTCAAATAAATAAAGCATTTCTTTTACCTCTTTCATAACGGGCATAAAAATTCCTAAAACACTAAATAACCATTTCGGATAGACATGAATTTTCTCAGGAGCATTGGCTAATCTGGAAATTTGATTAAGAAATCCCTTTATTGTTGGATGAATAAAACCACCGTAATTATAATTTTCATAAGGTTTACTTGAGCCTCTTTGCATCAATCTAACCATAATTTCAGCGGCATCTTTCGTGAAAACCATTTGATGAGGAATGTCTGCCTTAGCTGACCAAGGTAATGCACTTTTGCTTAAAGCATTCACAAACAGAGGCTTTATCCCATCATTTAGCACATTGGGTCCCCAAAAATCTGGTAAACAAACATTTAGAACTTTACATTTTCCTGCTTCTGCGGCTTCTCTTAACATAGTTTCCAATTCTACTCGCAATGCCCCTTTACGTGTACAAGGTTTTTGAGGTGAATCTTCATGAATTAAAGGCAAATTGCCATAATTATAAACATTGCCAGGAAAAATAATCATTGCCTGATTTTGAGAAGCCGCTTCAATTACCTTTTCGGTGGCTGTGTCCATATTGCCAAACCATTTATCGTAAGGATAATTGATACCGTGAAAGATAAAGTTCTTGTCTTTCGAGATGCTTTTCAAAAGTGCCAAATCCTGCACATCACCCTGCACAATTTCTACGAGAGAATTGCCCTTGAATAAGTTTGAAGCCTTTTGCACATCACGCACCAAAACAGTGATTGAAATATTTTTGGAGATTAAATTATCAGCGAAAGCGTAGCCGATACTTCCCGTTGAGCCGAGAATTAAGATTTCTGATTTCATTTTCTTTGTGTTTAATTACATCACAAAGTTTGCAAAAATCATTGGAAGGCTATTTGACCAAAAACGCAAACGAATTGACGAATTGCGAAAAGTTTTCAATGTTCATGATTCGATTTTCATTATATGGGTTTTCATGGAATCAAAACCGAACCGAGCAACGGTCGCATCGAAACACGAACCGAGCGACGGTCGCATCGAAAATCAATTCTTCTTTTCTTTCTCTCGCACAATTTCAATCTTGAAAGGAGGGTTATCCGAAGCATCCAACAAAGCATTGAATACATTTTTGATTTTAGCAAATAATCCTTTGGGTCTATTGGTAGTGTCAGATTTATCAACTGTACTCACAAAACGGATTTTCAATTTACCTTTAGGGTTATCCATAACTACCTGTATGTCAAATATTTGACTATCCTTAATTGGCTCAAAGACATGATTAGAAAAAGAAGGAAATGATTGGAGAATCAAAAGTGAAGCGAGTAAATAAAAGCATTTTTTCATAGAATATGATAAGGTAGTTGTTGTTTCAATAATTGGTTTTGAGCGAATACAAAGAAACCATTTATTCTCGAAAATTGAAAATATTCTTAAATAATTTACACCCCTAAAACCAACAAATTACGCACGTATTAAATTTTTCTAAAATATTTTCCTCGAATACTATCTTTATTTAACCTATCATTGTGGTAAACAAAAAAACCGCAAGACCGAATCAATTAAATGAAACAACCTTGCGGGCAAGTAAAGATTATAATTCAGAATTTTAAAAAATAAATCACCAACACTGAGCAAATCTAAAAAAATGAGGTCAGTACAAACATCAGAGTTCTTTTGACAGGATACCCAAATTATAAATTAAACCTTTGAATAAAGTGGTAGTATTTAGGCTTTCACCCGAACACGATTAAAATATTTGTATAATTTTTGCATTGTTTTCTCAACGTCTTTATCCGTTTCCAGCATATCGCTAATGGTTTGGACGGCGTGAATAACGGTACTATGATCTCTCCCACCAAAATGATAACCAATTGATTTCAAGGGAAGATTGGTAAATTCTTTCATCAAATACATGGCAACTTGTCGGGGAAAAACCGATTCTCGTTTACGACTTTTACTCTTCAAATCATTCATCTGAACGTCAAAATGATTCGTTACGGCATCCAAAATAGAATCAACGGTTACTTCTTTTTCACTATCCATTACGATATTTTTCAAAGTAGCACGAGCTAAATCCATATCTATTTCTCTTCTATTCAACGAAGCATGAGCCATTAATGAAACAATAACGCCCTCAATTTCACGGACATTGGTATCAATACTATGAGCCAAATATTCAATTACTTTCTCATCAATATAAATCCCATCTGCCTGCAATTTCTTTTGAATAATAGCGATACGAGTCTCAAAATCAGGCGTTTGCACATCGGCGGTAAGTCCCCATTTGAATCTTGAAAGCAAACGGTCTTGCATTCCAGCCAACTCTCTGGGTGGTCTATCAGACGACATAATAATCTGTTTGCCCGACTGATGTAAATGGTTGAAAATATGGAAAAAAGATTCCTGTGTCTTTTCTTTTCCTGCCAAAAACTGTACGTCATCAATAATCAAAACATCCACCTGCATATAAAAATTAGTGAAAGCCTGTAACGTATTATTTTTGATGGCATTGATGAATTGTGTACAAAATTTTTCTGACGTAACATACAACACGAATTTATTGGTGTGGGTATGCTTTATGTAGTTGCCAATGGCTTGAATCAAATGGGTTTTCCCCAGACCAACGCTACCGTAAATCATCAATGGGTTAAATGAAGTGACACCAGGACGTTGAGCTACTGCCAAACCAGCAGAGCGACCTAAACGGTTACAATCGCCCTCTACAAAATTGTCAAAAGTATAGTGTGGATTTAGATATGAATCTAAATCTAATGAATCAAGGTCTTTTAATTGAAATGGACTTTCGTAAACGGTTGGTTCTGGTCTTTTTTGAGCTTGAACTGGAACGGTTGGTTTTTGATTGGGTACGTTATAAGTAATTGGTGGATTTTTCTTATCTCCTTTATCAACTATTATCGAGTATTCAAGCATTCCATTTCTGCCCAAAGCATGGTCAATTGCTTTACGAAGCACATGAACATAGTTCTCCTCCAACCATTCATAAAAAAATTGACTTGGCACTTGAATCGAAAGCGTTTGATTCGTTACCTTTAAAGGCACGATGGGTTCAAACCAAGTTTTAAAACTTTGCTCATTGATTTCTTTATGTATAACTTCAAGGCATTTAAACCAAACTTGCCTTGCTTGAGGTTGGGGTTGTACTGTCGGGTACATAGGACTTAAATTAATAAAAATAGCGGAGTATCACAAGAACTTTGAGACAATCAACGTAAATCGTTGGCTGTCAGAAAGTTGTAAGTAAGGGAAGATAAATAGCTTTTTTTCAATACTTTGCGTGGACAAAAATAGGAAAAATCCTCCGATTTTGAAACCAAAAAGTAAAGCAATTTGATAAAAAAAATACTATAAAAAATTTGCAAAAATCAGCTTCTTAGAATAATGCAACAAGATGATTGTTTATTGTAGTTTTATGGTATTTTTTGGTAGAAATAATCTAATTAATTACATTTACTTAACTTTGAAAAATTAAATAATAAATTAATGGATAATAAACTTTTCGATAATTTCAAATGGCATAATAAAGCACAGTGGAATGAGCAAGTCATCAAAGATTTGAAAGGCAAAGACTTTGACGAAACACTACTTTGGTATGTTGATGAAAATGTGTTAGTTGATGCGTATTATAATCAGGAAGACACGTTGGATATACCTCTAAAATCAATTCAACAAGCTCAAAGTCAGCGAGTTAATAGTTGTTGGCAATACCGTGAATCAATAAAATTTACGAACGAAAAAGATTGTAACAATCTGATAATCAATGGTTTACCGGCGGGGGTAAACAGTTTTTTAATTGATTTTAGTGGTTTGCGTGAATGGCATGTCGAAGTTAAGGAATTGTTAAGAAATATCAAACTATCTGATACCCCATTTTTTTTTAAAGTCGAAAATAATTGCTTAGGATTGGTAAATGCTTTACAACAGATCGCCCCTTACCAATGGAAGGGGGGTATCAACTATGATGGTTTAGCACTATGGATGCGAAAGGGTATTTGGAGTGAAAGCTACTGGTCTGACTTAGGAGCAATTATTAGAAAAGTACAAATTCATCCACAGTTTAAAACTGTCATAATTAATAGTCATCACTTTCATAATTTTGGGGCAAATGTAGGGCAGGAATTAGCGTATACGTTAGCCAGTGCAATTGAGACAATTGATAGACTTTCTGAACAAAATTTTTCAATACAAGAAATTGTACAAAAAATAGAATTTTCAATTTCGATTGGAACTACTTATTTTGTGGAAATTGCGAAGATTAGAGCCTTAAAATTTTTATGGCAAAAGATTTTAACGGAAGGTTATGGCATGAAAGATTTTGAAGCCTCATCAATTTCCATTCATTGCGAAACCTCTTCTTTTTATAATGCTGCTATAACGCCACATACCAATATGTTAAGGGCAACTACCGAGGCGATGTCGGCAATTATTGGGGGATGCGATGCTTTGACAATTAGAGCTTTTGACGAAAATTTCAAAGAACCAGATGAGTTTAGCAGAAGAATAGCCAGAAATATTTCAACCATTTTAAGAGAAGAATCGTATTTTGATAAAGTAATTGACCCATCGGCTGGGAGTTATTTTATTGAAAATTTAACCCTCAAAATTTCCCAAGAAGCCTTGAAACTTTTGCAAGAAATCGAAAATCAAGGTGGAATAATAGAAGCATTTAAAAAGAATTATATCCAAAGTGAGATAAAAAGAAATTTTGAAACAAAGGAAAACGATCTAATTGCAGGTAAGGCTACGATGATTGGAGTTAATAAATTTAGGTTTGATGAAGAGGCTTTTGTAAAAACACAATTACCTAAAAATGACTCTATTACACAAGATTTTGATTTACTAATTGATAAAAGAATAGCTTTAAGTTTTGAACAATAATTTTTGTCTGAATTTGGATTCGTTGGATTAGAAGATTTTTAGAATTTCTAACTAAATAATCAAATAAATCTGTTACTCCAACGAATCCAAATTCAGACAACTATTCCCAACAATATGCGACCCAACTTATCTAACATACATATAAACTCTTCCGAAAACAATTCAACAGAAAATCCACAACCTAAACCGTGGAAAACTGCCGAAGGAATTTTGGTAAAAAACTATTTCAAATCAGAAGATTTAGCCGATGCTGAACATCTTGGATTTGCGGCGGGGCTCCCCCCCTATTTACGAGGTCCATACTCTACCATGTACGTCCAACAACCTTGGACGATTCGTCAATATGCGGGTTTTTCCACAGCGGAAGAATCCAATGCTTTTTATCGTAAAAACTTAGCAGGTGGTCAGAAAGGACTTTCGGTAGCTTTTGATTTGGCTACGCACCGTGGGTATGATTCCGACCATCCACGAGTAGAAGGCGATGTTGGAAAAGCAGGAGTAGCGATTGATTCTGTGGAAGATATGAAGATACTTTTTGACCAAATCCCTTTGGATGAAATGTCAGTTTCTATGACGATGAACGGTGCAGTTTTGCCCATTATGGCTTTTTATATTGTGGCGGCAGAAGAACAAGGCGTTTCTCCCGAAAAGTTATCTGGAACGATTCAGAATGATATTTTGAAGGAATTTATGGTTCGAAATACTTATATTTATCCTCCCTTGCCTTCGATGAAAATTATTGCGGATATTTTTGACTATACCGCCAAATTTATGCCCAAATTTAATTCCATTTCTATCTCGGGCTATCACATGCAAGAGGCAGGTGCAACGGCAGATTTAGAGTTGGCTTACACATTGGCAGATGGTTTAGAATACCTCCGCACTGGTATAAAAGCAGGCTTGGATGTGGACAAATTTGCCCCAAGATTATCTTTCTTTTGGGCAATTGGGATGAACCATTTTATGGAAATTGCCAAGATGCGGGCAGGTCGGTTATTGTGGGCAAAAATCGTGAAGCAATTTAATCCAAAAAGCGATAAATCATTGGTTCTTAGGACGCATTGCCAAACTTCGGGTTGGTCATTGACCGAGCAAGACCCCTTCAATAACGTTGCCAGAACTACCATTGAAGCAATGGCTGCAGTGTTGGGACATACCCAGAGTTTGCATACAAATTCATTGGATGAAGCAATGGCTTTACCGACTGATTTCTCGGCTCGGATTGCTCGGAACACGCAGCTATATTTACAGCATGAAACCCATATCACCAAAACTGTTGACCCTTGGGGTGGTTCGTATTACGTGGAATATCTCACGAAGGAATTGGTCAAAAAAGCCTGGAAATTGATTGAAGAAGTGGAATCATTGGGAGGAATGGCAAAAGCCATTGAAACGGGTTTGCCCAAAATGAGAATCGAAGAAGCGGCGGCACGGAAACAAGCAAGGATTGATTCGGCAAAAGATGTGATTGTGGGAGTAAATAAATATAAGATAGAAACACAAACCGTTTTACAAGTTAGAGACGTTGATAATCAAGCAGTTAGGGCTTCACAAATCGAAAGATTAAATGATATTAAATCTAAAAGAAACCCTGAATTAATTAATAATATTTTAGAAAAACTTACAGAATCAGCCGAAAGTGGGGAGGGAAATTTATTAGAATTAGCCGTTGAAGCCGCCAGAAACCGTGCAACATTGGGAGAAATTTCTTTTGCCTTAGAAAAAGTTTACGGGAGACACAAAGCAGTAATTCGTTCAATATCAGGAGTTTATTCAGCAGAAGTGACAGACGACGAGAATTTCAGAGTTGCCAGAGAAATGGCCGATGAGTTTGCGAAAATGGATGGTCGCAGACCCAGAATTATGGTAGCAAAAATGGGTCAGGATGGACATGACCGTGGAGCAAAAGTAATTGCTACCAGTTTTGCCGATTTGGGCTTCGATGTGGACATTACGCCCCTTTTTCAAACGCCCGAAGAAGTGGCAAAACAAGCCGTAGAAAACGATGTTCATGTGGTGGGTGCATCCAGTTTGGCAGCGGGACATAAAACCCTTGTGCCTAAACTAATTGAGGAACTCAAAAAGTATGGAAGGGAAGATATTATGGTGATTGCAGGGGGTGTTATTCCTGCCCAAGATTATCAGTATTTGTATGATGCGGGTGTAAAAGGTGTTTTTGGACCAGGTACTGTTATATCAATAGCAGCGCAAAAGATTTTAAAGGATTTGATGGAGGATAATTAAATAATAATTACAAACGAAAATGAACCAAATAAGTGCTTTTGAGTATGTTTCTATCTTGATTTCAATCATTTTGGGGTTAGGGATTACTCAAATATTGTCTTCATTTTCTGATTTACTTTATCATTTCAAGAAAATCAAGTTTTATTATCCTCACAGCATTTGGATTGGTTTTGTGATGTTTCTGCACATACAAGATTGGTTTGTAACCTATCAACTTAAAGACAAAACGGTTTGGAGATTGCCCGAATTGCTTTTTATACTACTGTATCCTGTTAGTCTTTTTATTGCTGCCAAAATGTTATTGCCTACTAATGATGAGGAGGAACGTTTTGATATGAGAGTCTTCTATCAGTCTCAATTTCCGATGATTTTTTCAGTCATCAGCATTAGTATCCTACTTTCAATATTGTTTAATATTCTCTTGCTAAATAAAACTATTATTCAGCAAATCCCTTTATTAGTCTTTCTTGCAACGATGACTTTTTTAGTATTTTATAAAATTCAAAAGGAATTTATTCATAAACTTTTAGCCCTGATTATTTTATTTTCTTCGATCTTATCCATTGTTTTGGAGGAAGAGATTTGGATAATAAAATAAAAATACTGTCTTTGTATATGAATAAATTTAACTACAATTTAGATTTTAAGACAACGGATTTTCGTAAAAATCCAGAATTGTATCGGATTGGTGTGGGCGAACAAGGCGTACTTTTAGTAGAACCTTATAAATCAGAGATTTTGCCTTTTTGGAAATTTAAAAATGTTGAAGTAGCCACAACTTCAAGCCAAGAAATTTATAAATTGTTTGAAAATTACTTAAAAAACAATGATTTTATTGGAGCTGATATGGCTCGAAAATACCTACAAATGGGTTTTACAAGAGCAAGAAGGTATGCCAATCATGCGGATGGCAGTAAATATTCCAAAACGAAAGCTAATACAGAATCAAAAGAATATCCATATTCAAGTGGGAGTAAATTTAAGGAAAATCCAGTTTTACCTCAGGAAGAAGACGCTTTGACCAATGAAAAAGCACAAGCAGCAGCCATTTTCAAAACGGCTTGGTTTAAGGCAAAAGATAATCCTGTATATTTAAAACAGAAATCGGAGTTTAGGGAAAAATATTATGAAAAGAAGTGATTAATACCCCATTATTTTTTCAGAGCCTCCGCCACAATTTGCTCTACTAATTTTTCTTTGCTTACGTTTTCAATCTTAATCGGCTTCTCTGTTTTTGCACAAAGTATTGACCCTGAGAAACTTAACATTTCGCCAACCATAGTATACGAGCCACTGATACTACACGCATCAGGATATTCATCGGTATCTATATAAATGAAAGTATTGTTGCCCTCAGTTTTGCTTGAGGCTTCATTTAGTTTATCATTAATATCTTTTGATAGTTTCAGAACATCCCTCTTCTTGGTTTCTTCAAATACTGTGGTCCTTACAAATACGGGTTTGATAGAAGCTATGGGTATCAACTGCTTTTCATTCTCTTGGATGATACCAATATCAAAACTTCCCCCTTTGGGTATTAACATTTGAGGCTTTTGAATGCTACCTATATCTTTTGCTATTTTGGGAACTTCTTCACTTGAATAATTTAAAAGTGTAGAAACATCTACGTATTTATTATCCCGCAGTGCCATTCCTCTCATGGCTTGCAAAACCGTGTAAGTTAATAGACCTTGCCCAAATTTATTAGCTTCATAACTGGTAGCATTAGCCGCACAGCCGCTTAAAATGAATAAACCAGTTCGGTCTTTCATGCGGTCGATGGCTCTTATCTGTGAAGATTCAATATCTCTTTTTGCAATCAAATTATCCACTGCCTTGCCACTTCCGCAAGCATCAATAATCATGATTTGTTTGAGGGCAGGAATATCATTGAGCCAATCCGTAAACTCTTCGGTACTGATAGCTTGTGATTTGCGAATGGCGGGGTCGGCAAAACTTTCGGAACTATTACCGCTGTATTCAGTGGTGAGGTAGTAGAAATCGCCTTTTTCGCCTCCATAAGTAACGCCATGACCACTCAGGTAAACCATCACAACATCTTCGGGCTTGGCTTTGGCTTTGATACTTTCAAAAGTTTTCTGAATATTTTGTTTGGTGGTAGAGCTTGAGTTTTTGCCTGAACTACTCAATAAATATACATGAGTGCTGTCTTTGCTGAACAAATTATTGGCTCCCAGAGTAATAGCTTGGGCAATAGCAGTTGCATCAATTACAGGATATTTTAAATTCATTGTGGTATTACTGTATTCCCCTGTGCCACAAATCACCGCATAAAAAGCAGGCTTTTTGGGTATTGCAAGCGGTTCATCACTTAACGCAATAACCTCCTCGCCACGACTACTCAAAAAACCATCCTCAGTTTGGACTTTTACAGAAATCTTATTGGTGATTCCATCTACTAAATGTTCTTTCAGTTCTGGGTGCGTTTGGAGATTTATCCTTATCGTTTGTGTTGGTTGGCTACTGTCAAAATCTTTTGTGCGGGCATCTTCAAGTACTTCTTTGTTATTGATATTGATGGAAACTTTGCCGTAGCCTCCTTCACGCCTTTTGAGTTTAATAACTAACATATTATCTTTTACCTCACTGAGTTCTACTTCGGGTTGAAGTTTTAAGTTTTTCATGCCATCAACACTACGGAGTGGCTTTCCATTCATAATCATACTCCAAAGATTGGGTTGCCAATAACGGTCTTTTAGTTGATTGAGAGCAATAATTTCATTATCCTTCACGAAGTGCATTTTTTCCATAGCATTCGGGCTGGCATCAAACAAACCTGAAGGATGAATAACTGCCCAATCTGTGCTATCAATGGCAATCAAATTTAATAAAGGTGTATTTTTATCAAGACTAAAAAGTAGTATTTCACTATTATTTATCAACGCAATTTGATTATTAACAAAACTCACTCCGCTCAAAGCCGCTCCAAATGGAATTGAAATTCCAGTAGAATAGCTCTTAGGCAGACTGAAATCAATTGTTCGAACAGAATCATCAGTATTTGGAATTATCTGCTTTCCATTGGTCGAAAAATTTGATTTTGATACAGATTCATACAGCGATTCTTCAAGATACTTTTTGTCTGTTTTTATTTCCCAAATCAAAGCCGAAGTATTGAATTTGGAATTTTTGTCTGTATAGTTAACAACCACTTTTTCTCCATTGGGCGAAAACATCACGTTTTTAATTTTACCATTTTCTGTTTTCAATGTTTTTAATAATTTACCATCAGAAACACTCCAAAGTTGAATTGTATTATTCATTAATAGGCTTAAAATCGTTGTATTTTCAGGTGAAAAATTAACATCTTTTACTTTACCAATTATGCCTTGAAAGTTTTGTAGTATTTTCTCCGAATCCACATCCCAAACATATACCGAATTATCATCAGAAACTGCCAAAACATTCTTGTTATCAAGTGAAAACGAAGCGAAATAAAAGTCTTTAAGCGATTTACCAGTCAATGTTTTTAGGGTATTATTTGTCATTAAATCTCTAATTAAAATCGTTGAATTTTTAGAAGAAATTAAATATTTACTCATATCTGGGGATAGACTAAGGGGCTTTGTTGCTTTAGCATTGAAATTTCTCAACAATTTTCCAGTCTCTGAGTCAAATATATCTATCCAGTTTTTAGCAGAGATTTTAACTATTTTACCATTATTTGAAAATTCTACTTCTTTGTATTGAATGGTGTCATAATCGCTTACGATGCCTCTATTTGAACAAATGATTTGTCCAGTGTTAGTATTCCAAACTTTAAAACTTTTATCTTCATAAACCGTGATTAATTTCTTGCCATCGGGTGAGTATTTAGCAAAATCTGCAAATTTGGTATGACCTTCCAATTTTTGAATAATTTTACCATTTGAAGCATCCCAAATTTTGGCTTTTTTATCGAATGATGCGGCAAGAATCTGTTTTCCATCGGGAGAAAAACTTGTAAAAAACACACCGTAATCCTCAAAATCTAACGCTATCTTTTTAGTTTCAAGATTAATAACTTTGGTAATATCCGCACTCGAACTTATCATCAGTTTTTTACTATCATGCGAAAAACTGATAGATGAAATGATAGGATTTCCCTTATTGTTATTAATACCATCAACACTGAATAACCAATTTCCTTCCGAATCCCAAATGTTGGCGTTAATGTCATTAGCGATGGTAACAAGGGTCTTTCCGTCTGTTGAAAATAAAGCCTTATAAATTTGAGCATTGAAAAAATGAGTTTCTTCTTTGGTGGGTTTCAGTTTTGAAGTATTGTTCAAGGGAACATTTGCAGTTGTATTTTTTGATAAAATTTTCAATAATTTTCCCGTTGACACTTCCCAAAGGATAGCAGTACGGTCTTCTGAAACTGTAACGACTTTATTATTATCAGGAGAAAAAGCGGCTGAAATGATAGGTTTTGTATGACCCACCAAAGTATTTAAAAGTTTACTCGTTTTAGCATCCCAAATTTTGGCAGTTTTATCATCTGACACCGTAATGATTAGCTTGCCGTTTGGAGAGAAATCTGAAAAATTAATTCTATTGGTATGCCCCTCAAAACTGAGTATCAATTTAGCCTTTTCAATATCCCAAATTTTGGCAGTCTTATCGAACGAAGAGGTCAAAATAGTTTTTTCGTCTGGTGAAAAAATAGTTGAGGTTATGTATGCCGTATGGTGTTCAAGACTATCCATTAACTTTCCGGTGAAAGCATTATAAATTCTGGCAGTCATATCATATCCACCGTTTGTTACAATATAGTTACCACTAATCGAATAAACGGCATCTAAAACTGGTCCTGTGTGTCCCTCCAAACTATAAACCACATTACCAGTTTCAACGTCCCAAATTTTTACGGTCGCATCATCAGAAGTCATCACAACACGATTGCCGTCGGGTGAATATCTGGCTGAATTGATAGCACCTAATGCACCAATGGGTAACACTAATTTAGTCTCTTGGGCAAATAAAATACTTGTACAAAAGATTGATAATGTGAATGTTAGGATATTTTTCATGGTATTTTTATTTCTTCAAAGCCTCCGCTACAATTTGCTCTACTAATTTTTCTTTACTTACGTTTTCAATCTTGATGGGTTTTTCTTTTGAACCACAAAGCACTGTGCCTGAGAAGTTTAACATCTCACCAACGATGGTATATGAGCCACTGATACTACAAGATTCGGGATATTCAGCGGTATCAATAAAAATAATGGTATTACTTTCATCGCCTTTGCCAGATACTTCGTTGAGCTTATCATCTACTTCTTTAGCAATTTTCAATACGTCTCTTTTCTTGGTTTCTTCAATGATGGTTGTCCTCACAAAAACGGGCTTGATGGCAGATAAGGGTATCAAAGCTTTATCGCTTTCTTGAATGATTCCAATGTCAAAACTACCTCCTTTGGGAATCAACATTTGGGGTTTTTGAATACCTCCAATGTCTTTTGCCATTTTGGGTACTTCTTCACTGGAATAATTCAAAAGAGTAGTAATATCAACAAACTTATTTTCACGCAACGCCATTCCTCGCATAGCTTGCAGGACTGAATAAGTCAAAAGTCCTTGCCCAAATCGGTTGGCTTCATAGCTTACGGCATTGGCGGCACAACCGCTCAAAATATATAATCCCGTGCGGTCTTTCATGCGGTCGATAGCTTTTATTTGCGATGATTCAATGTCTCTTCTCGCAATCAGATTATCGACAGCCTTTCCACTGCCGCAAGCATCAATAATCATGATTTGTTTGAGGGCAGGAATGACATTGAGCCAATCGGTAAATTCTTCGGTACTAATAGCTTGCGATTTACGCAAATCAGGGTCTGCAAAGCTCTCGCTACTTGTTCCGCTATACTCGGTAGTGAGGTAATAAAAATCACCTTTTTCACCTCCATACGTTACGCCATGCCCACTCAAATAAACCATCACCACATCTTCTGGCTTGGCCTTAGCTTTTATTTTCTCAAAAATTCTTTGAATATTCTGTTTGGTAGTAAGGGTAGAATCATTCCCTCGACTACTCAATAAATATATGTGCGTGCTGTCTTTTCCAAACAAATTCCCTGCTCCCAATGTGATGGCCTTGGCAATGGCTTTGGCATCAATCACAGGATATTTTAGGTTCATTTTGTTATTACCAAACTCACTTGTACCGCAAATCACGGCGTAAAAAGCGGGCTTGCGAGGTTTGGCAACAGAATCATTGCTCAGGGCAATCACTTCTTCACCTCGGCTACTGACAAAACCATTAGCAGCTTTAGCTTTTACAGTAATATTATTTTTTACACCGTCTATTAAATGATCTTTTAGCTCAGGTTTCGTTCTTAAATTAATACTTATCGTTTGAAAATCTTGGGTATTATCAAAATCTTTAGGTCTTGCATCCTCAATGACTTCTTTGTTATTAACTGCAACTGATACTTTTCCAAAACCTCCCTCTCGCTTTTTTAATTTTATCAACAAAGTATCATTTTTTATATCATCGAGTTGAACTATAGGTTGTAATTTGAGCGCATTAATATTCTCAACACTCCGCAATGATTTTCCCTCCATAATCATCCTCCAAAGATTGGGCTGCCAATAATGAACTTTCAGTTGGTCAAACGCTATCAGTTCATCTCCCCTTACCCAATACATCTTTTCCATGGCGTTAGGACTGGCATCAAACAATCCTGAGGGATGAATAACTGCCCAATCTGTGCTATCAATTGAAAAAAAAGTCAATAATTCTTCTTTAGTTTCAAGATTATACAATTTCATTTCACTGTTATTGATAAGTGAAAACTGCTTGTTTACAAAACTAATATCACTGTGCAATGCACCAAAGGGTAAGGAAAATTCCATTGGTTGGTAGGGTACTTTTAAATCATAAACACGAAGCGTATCATCATCTGAGTTGGTAATTACCTTTTGTCCGTCGGGTGAAAAATAGGTAATATTGATATTATTTTTACCACCATTGAAGCTAAAAATTAATTTTCCATCCTTGACATTGAATACTTGTAAGACATTATCTTTCGTAACACTCAAAACTATAATACTGTCGGTTGAAAAGTGAACATCTTTCACCGTTCCAGTGATACCGTTTAAACTATCTAATAGTTTGCCCGTTGAAGACTCCCAAACATCTACTAAATTTCCAATCTTTGAAACGCCAATTATCATTTTTTCATCGGGAGAAAACTGCCCGAAATAATAGCCTCGAACCGCTTTTCCAGAGAGTATTTGTAAGTTCGTTTCAGTGAAAGCATCTATGATAATCATCGTAGAGTCTGCTGAAGTGCATAAAAATTGAGTCTAATTAGGTGAAAAATTGAGAAAATTAGATTTCTGAACCTGAATTGATTTCCACTCTTCGCCAGTTTCCGCCATTAAAATCCGTAGCCAAGAAACTGTTTTGTTGATATCGTGGGAAATTTTAATTCTTTTCCCATCGTCAGAATAACTGGCTGATTTTACAAAATCTAATGATTTCCCCAAAGAATTAGATACCAAAATATCACCCGTATTTGCGTCCCAAATTCTTAAACTGTTATCTTCGGCAATTGTGATTATTTGTTTTCCATCGGGCGAGTATTTTACAAAATCTGCTATTCTTGTATGTCCTTCCAACTTTTGAATGAGTTTGCCTTCTTCAACATCCCAAACCTTTGCAGTATTATCATAGGACGTTGTAATAATTTGTTTGCCATCCGCAGAAAAACTTGAAGCAGTAACATCATCTTTAAATTTATTAAAAGCAAATGCTAATTGTCCCGTTTTTATATTCCACAATTTAGCAACCGACTCATCCGAACTTGTCAGAAGCATTTTCCCATCGGGTGAAAACTCAAATGAGTTGATAATTTCATTGGAATTGGCTTTGTTATTGCCATCAATACTTAAAATAATTTTGCCACTACTCACATCCCAAATATCGACTATATTATCGTTGAATATTGTGGCTAAGGTTTGTCCATTTGGAGAAAATATAGCTTTATAATTTAACAAACTTTGATTTACAGAACTTAAATGCGGTGTATTTTTCAGAAGGCTATCAGCCAATCTTTTATCTAAACTTTTCAATAATCCTCCAGTGGCTAAGTCCCAAATTTTAGCGGTGGAATCTTCGGAAACCGTAACTACTTTAGAATTATCCGGTGAAAAATCAGCCGAAACTACCGTTTCCTCATGTTCTGCCAAACTGTGTAATAATATTCCAGTTTGAGCATTCCAAACTTTGGCAGTATTATCTTCCGACGTAGTGATAATTAGCTTGCCATTTGAAGAAAAAGTAGCAAAATTTACACCATCAACATGACCTTTTAATCTGAAAAGAATTTTTCCAGTTTTTACATCCCAAACATGAGCGGTATTATCAATAGAGGCAGTCAGAACTGTTTGTCCATCGGGCGAAAAAGTAGCGTAATTAACATTTTCCAATTTTTCTCCTAAAGTATGAATTAGTGTTCCAGAAGTTGCATCCCAGATTTTGACAGACTTATCAACTATACCCAATGAAAGTACAGTTTTACCTTCATTAGAATAAATAGCAGTAGAGACAGGACCCGAATGTCCTTCTAAATTATGTACGACATTTCCCGTTTTTATATCCCAAATTTTCACCGTGGCATCATCAGAGGCAATCACTACTCGTTTTCCGTTGGGAGAAAATTTGGCTGAATTGATGGTTGAAACATGACCAATTGGCAACATTAATTTAGTTTGTTGGGCAAGCAAAAAATCTGAAATTAACAGAAATATAGTTAGTGTTAGGATATTTTTCATGGGTATTTCTTGAGGAAAACTTCATACGAATATACAAAATTTGTAGATGAAGATTTTATAAAACAGTTCCCGTAAAATGGTTTTCAAATAAAAACTATTCATTTTTTATTTCACAAACCATTGATTATCAATATATTTGAATAATAATGATAATAAATTTGGTTTTAATGAAGAATAATCAATGACCATTTTATCAAAACCCTAATTTTAAAATGAATAAAATCCTTATACTTTGCTCACTTTTTTTGCTATCAATACAAGCAAATGCCCAAACACTCCATTTGATATTGGTTTCGAACTATGCCGACTCCACATTCGGGAAAGTTACTATACAAAATGAAGTTGAAATTCAAGAAATGTTTACCAATGTTTCCACCAAATTAGACTACGGATTCAAAATATTGTATCTTAATAATGGAAATCAGCATTTCAATCGTGCGGATGTCATCTCAGGGCTTGCAGCATTAAAAACTAATACCGAAGATATTATCATTTTTTATTATAATGGTTACGCTACATATCCTGCTGGAGAAAATAGTTATTTTCCAAGTTTTAAATTAACTGACAATGATGATAAACGCCTATCAATGGACGAAGTTGCTAAGCAATTACGGGATAAAGATGGCAGGTTAGTTTTGGTAATTGCTGATACCAGAGACACGCAAAATCAGATAAAAGTGATTACAAGACCATTGCGAAAAGTAGAAGATTTTGCAAAAATAATCACCCAAAAAATATTTTTAGCGCAAACTGGCGTATTCAAAATAGCAAGTTCCAAGAAAAATATGAGTTCATATCCCTATTTTACGATGGCATTTACGGATAATTTTTACAAAGCATTGGACATAAGTGACGCTGATGCAATACCAAAATTGAACTTATTATATTTACTAAAAAATACCCAAAATCAATTAGATAGCATGATTTTACAGTCTGAAGTAAAAATTCCTCAAAAAATCATGATGAGTTTTGAAAAAAAAAGTAAAGCCGTAAGAGAGTATCCACCTTCAACTTTTGAAATTCCAAGTTGGAAACTGTTGAAAACTCAATTGATGCTTTTGGCAAATAGTACAATAGAAGATGAAAGAAAAAAATCGTCTGAGATTATTAGAAGTATGTTCTCGCTAAATGCTACTATTGAAGTAAGAACTGAAAATAGAAATATAAATATTCAAAATAATGATGTGGTAAAAATGAGTGTGGACGACTATATCAAACAAACTGAAAAATATGACAAAACCATGAAACGAGCTATCAATTTGGGAGTTGGAGATTTTAAGCGAACCGAGGATTTTAAAAAGTTTATATCTCTCAAAATTGTTGAGATAATAAAGTAAAGATTTACAAAAAAAATCTGTTAAAATCCTAATTTAATATGAAAAGACGTCTAAAATATCTCTTAATTCTCTTATCAATTTCAAGCACCTCATTATCTCAAACTGGCTGGATTGAAAACGAAGAAGATTACGAAAATATCCTCAAAAAGAACTTACAAGCTACTTTTGGTACCAAACTCCCTACCAGCGTAGACTTATCAAAATATGCCCCTTCGGTCATCAATCAAGAAGACTCAGGTGTGTGCGT